>CANRWP010000001.1 GCA_947643595.1 uncultured bacterium
AAGTATAGCACAAAAGACAATATTTGGCTAGTTATTTATTTTACAACGTACTAGTATACCTGTAGTACAGCTGCCTGTAGTACAGGTAAAACTGTACAAAAAATAGAAAGAATGGGAGGGTAAAAGAGATGGAGTATCCAAAAAACAATTTCCCGGGCGGAGTATGGCCGGTTATGCTGACTCCCTTTACAGAGGATGGGCACATCGACGAGAACGGACTCAGGGCTCTTGTGGACTGGTATATCGAGAGCGGTGTGAAAGGCCTTTTTGCGGCTTGTCAGTCCAGCGAGATCCATGAGATGAATTTTGAGGAGAGAATGCGCATCGCGGAGATCACGGTGAGCGCGGCGGCGGGCAGGGTGCCGGTGGTTGCCAGCGGACATACTTCCGATTCTCTGGAAGATCAGGCGAAAGATATCAACACAATGTGGAAGACGGGAGTCGATGCGGTAATTCTTCTGACGAACCGTCTGGCGAAGGAAGACGAGAGCGATGAGGTGTGGATCGAAAATTATCATAAGCTGGAGGCTATGATCGATCCGGAGATCAAACTGGGCGTGTACGAGTGCCCGCGGCCTTACAAGAGACTGCTGTCGATACCGGTGATCACGGAGATCGCGAAGACGAACCGGTTTTATTTCCTGAAAGATACCTGCTGTGTTGCGGCGGATATCCGCGAGAAACTGAAAGCGATCGAGGGCACCAATCTGAAACTTTACAACGCGAACGCGACGACGGCACTGGAATCGATCCGGGACGGAGCGGCGGGTTACAGCGGAATCATGGCGAATTTCCACCCGGAACTATGGGTATGGCTCTGCGAACACTACAATGATAAGCCGGCTGCGGACTGTGTGCAGGAAGTGCTGATGGCGGCTTCCCTGATCGAACGGCAGCTCTATCCGGTGAATGCAAAGTGGCACCTGAGAGAGATCGAAGGTCTTCCGATCACAACAAAATGCCGTGTGCAGGATGATTCCCTTCTCTTCGAGACATGGAAAGAGGAAGTGCGGATGATGGACCGGCTCTGCAACAGGACGTACGAGACTTACTGCAAATAAAGAGGGGAAAGCTTATGGAGACTATGTGCAAAGCGCAGCAGATACGTGAGAAAATGAAACGCGGGGAGACGGTGATAGGCGCTCACACGTTTTATCTGGATCCGTCCATTACGGAAGCTCTGGGCCTGCATGGTTTTGAGTTTGTCTGGATCGACGGAGAACATTCTGCGTTTGACAAGGGAAGTACCCTCGGACATATCATGGCGGCCGCAGCGGCGGATACCGCATCGATCGTGCGCGTGCCCTGGAACGATCAGGTTCTCGTGAAACCGGTGTTGGAGATGGGGCCGGACGGCATCATATTCCCCATGGTATGTACGGCAAAGGAGGCGAAGGAGGCGGTGGCGGCCTGCATGTATCCGCCGAAGGGAGTGCGCGGATTCGGACCCAGAAGAGCGAACAAATACGGGGCCGTACCGAATGAAGAGTACCTGGATTGCCCGGAAAAAGGCTTTCTCCGCATCGTCCAGATCGAACATGTGGATGCGGTACATAATTTGAGGGAGATTCTGGAGGTGGAAGGAATCGATTTTCCTCTGGTGGGTCCCAACGATCTGTCGGCGTCCATCGGACATCTCGGAGATACAAAGCATCCGGAGGTGAGAGCGCTCTGCGAGGAAGTAGTTCGGATCTGCACAGAGATGGGGCGTCCGTTCGGCGTTTCGCTGGGAGCCGGAGACAGGGAGGCCATAGAGTACTGGCTGGACAAAGGAGTATCGTTCATGGGATGCGGCGACGATATCAGCTACATCAGTGCGGGATGCCGGGCGACGATGGAATTTGTGAACGGTTTGATGGAAAGGAAATAGGTTATGAGGCGGCCGAAAGAAGAAACTGCATCTTCCAGAGTAAATCTTTATGAACAGATCGCAGGTATGCTCGAGGAGAGAATTCTCTCTCATGACTTTGATGAGCAGGAGAAACTGCCGTCGGAACAGGAACTGGCCGACGAGTTCGGCGTCAGCAGAAATGTGATACGCGAGGCGCTGAAGCTTTTGAAAGAGAGAGGTCTGGTGGAACCCAGGAACGGTACGGGTTCCTATATTACGAAGCCGGATGAAGCGAATCTGTCGGACGTCATCGGCCGTATGATCGTCATAGACAATATGGATTACAAGGACATCTATGACATGCGTATTATACTCGAAGTGGCAGCCTGCAAAAAGGCGGCGTCAGTCATCACATCCGATGAGATAGATGAATTGGGACAGCTGCTGGAAAAATTAAAAGATCGAAGTCTGACGATTGAGGAGCGTCGGGAGCTGGACTTTGAATTTCACGTCGCCATAGCGCGCATAGCGGGAAATCCGCTGCTGGAGATCATGGTGCAGGCGATGAAGAACATATTTATCAAAATGATCGGGATAGGAATTTTTCTTCGGGGCGGTATCGAGGATGCTATCACGAGACACGCGAATATACTGGAGGCGTTAAAGCGGCATGACCCGGTGAAAGCGGAGGAGGCCATGTATGACCATCTGATGTATTCGCGCGGAAATGTCAAGAATTATCTTGACGGAAAACAAGAGGTTCCAACATCGCTATGATGTTGTAATAGATGTAAAAAATCATTCCAAAAAAATTCAGGAGGAAAAGGAAGTATGAAAAAGAAAGTATTAGCAACATTACTTGCCTCTGTGATGGCGGTATCCCTGCTTGCAGGCTGCGGCTCACAGAGCGAAGAACCCGCGGCGCCGGCTGAGACGGAAGCTCCGGCGGAGGAAGATGCATCCGCTGAGGAGCCGGCGGCAGAAGAAGAGGCGCCCGCTGCGGATGCAGGGGATCTCGGTGATCCGGTAACTCTGACGGTGACATTGACAGCTGTCTCCACGGATACTCACGCGCAGGCGATGCAGAAGTTCAAAGAGAAAGTGGAAGAGTTGTCCGGCGGAAACATCTCCGTAGAAGTTTACACAGACGCACAGCTTTTCTCACAGGAGGAGGAAGTTGCAGCGGTCGTTATGGGCGACGCGGATATGACTCTGACAAGCGCATCCTGGCTGACGACAGGTTCTCCGTGGGTGTCCATGTTTACGGCGGGTTATCTGTTCAACAGCTATGACCACATGACCACGACTCTGAACGGTGAAGTAGGACAGGAAGTATTCCAGAAGGTTTCCGACGAGCAGGGACTTCTTCCCCTCGGCGCATGGTATCTGGGATCCAGAGAGATCTCTCTCTCCGAGGACAAAGCGGTTAAGACTCCCGACGACTTAAAGGGCGTGAACCTCAGAATGCCGAACTCCGAAGCGTGGCTGTTCCTCGGCGAAGCGCTGGGCGCAAACCCGACTCCCATTTCTTTCTCCGAGCTGTATCTGGCTCTGCAGACAGGAACGGTTGACGGACAGGATAACCCTCTCGGCTCCGTGGAGAGCGCGAAGTTCTATGAGGTACAGAAATCCATCACTATCACCAATCACCTGGTTGACTCCGTATGGCCGGCGATCAACAACGATAAGTGGGCTTCTCTGACGGACGCTCAGAAGGACATTGTTCGACAGGGTATCGAGGCAGGAAGAGATTACTGTGACAGTACAAATCTCCAGAAAGAGAGTGAGTTGGTTGCATTCTTCGAGGAGCAGGGACTTTCCGTCTATGACGCCGACATCCCGGCATTCCAGGAGCATGTGCTGGACTACTATCTGAACAATGATATCTCGAAAGCCTGGGATATGGATATGTATGACAAGGTGGCAGAGATCGGCAAGGAATTTGTAAAGTAACAGTTTGAAACTTTGACGCCCCGCATTTCGGACAATGGTGCGGTCTTGGACACGGTCCGGAGTGCGGGGATTTTAAAAAAGAATTTTGGAGAAAGGAGTTTCAAATGGACGGGTTGAAAAAAGTTGGGAAGTTTATTCGGGATTGCGTGGAACTGTACATACCGATCGCGGCATTCCTGATCATGTTCGCTGTATTTGTCGTCCAGATCATAGCCAGATATGTCTTCAAGAACCCTATGCAGTGGGCGTATGAAGTGACGGTTATGGGCTATCTGTGGATGGTTGTGCTGGGAGCCTGCTATGCGTATCGGGACAGATCCCACGTTACCTTTACTCTTTTCTATGACAAACTTCCGGTGAAGGGAAAAGCAGTCTGCGGTTTCCTCGGGAATCTGCTCATGGCGGTGGCGTTTGTTGTGATGTTTGTTCCTTCCTGTAAGATGATTTCACAGATGAAGATCCAGGAGACAAGTATTTTTAAGATCGGTTTGAATATTGTTTACCTTCCGTTTATCCCTTTTATGATCATTATTCTGCTCTATATCCTCAGCGATATGTGGCTGGAGATCAAAGTGTTTACCGGCATCGGGGGAGAGGAGGCGGTGAAGAAGATGCTGGATGAGACGAAAAATGAGACGCAGGAAGCAATTGAGAAGGCTGCGATTCAGGAGACAGAGAATGGGAAGGAGGCAGTGAAGAGATGAATCTGAGTACGGCGTTAATCGTATTTCTATTGATTTTTGTATTGATTTTTATCCTGCGGATGCCGATTCCCATGGGCATGATGACCGCATGCGCATTTTATTTTATAATCAGTGGCGACAGCACAAAGATGGTGGCGCAGCAGACATTGAAAACATTCTATACCAACTACACGATCATCGCGGTGCCGCTGTTTATCTTTGCGGCGAACGTCATGAACAGCGGTAAGGTGACGGAGAAAGTATTTGGTTTCGCCATGGGATTTGTGGGGCGCTTCAAGGGCGGTTTGGGTCATGTGAACGTGCTGGCCTCCCTGGTATTCTCCGGTATGACAGGCTCCGCCATCGCGGATGCCAGCGGACTGGGAAAGATGGAGATCGACGCGATGAGAGACGAGGGCTATGACGACGGCTTCAGCTGCGCCATCACGGCGGCCTCCGCCACGATCGGCCCGATCTTCCCGCCGAGCATTCCGATGGTAATCTATTCCATGCTCTCCGGCGCATCGGTGGGCGCGCTGTTTATGGGCGGCATGGTGCCCGGCGTTCTTCTGGCTGTAGCGCTGATGGCATATATTATGTTTGTGGCGCATAAGAGAAACTATCCGGTCAGCGAGAAAGTGAAACTCATGGCATTTTTGAAGTACACACTGAATGCGATTCCGGCTATTCTGACACCGGTCATTCTGTTGGTCGGTATTTATACCGGCGTAATGACTCCGACGGAGGCCGGCGCTGTGGCAGGTCTGTATGCGCTTATCGTTGCGATCTTCGGGTATCGCGTGCTGAAATGGGAAGGATTCAAGAAGGTGCTGGTGGATACCGTGAAGGCTACCGGAACGACTTCCATCATGATCGGCGCGGCGACGACAATATCCTACATCGTTGCAAAGGAACAGCTGGCGACCACGGTAGCAAACTGGATCACAGGCTTTACCGACAACAAATATATCTTTTTGCTGATCGTGAATATCTCCATACTGATCCTCGGTATGTTTATCGATACTTCGGTCATTCAGGTTGTGTTTATACCGATCCTTCTTCCGATCGCAAAGGCATTCGGGATCGATCTGGTACACTTTGGTCTGGTCGTTATCTTTAACATGATGATCGGTCTTTCCACACCGCCTTTCGGAATGCTGCTGTTTATCACAAGCGGTATCTCGGGGACGCCTCTGAAGGACGTGATAAAGGAAATTATAGGACCTCTTGTGACGATGCTGATCGTGCTTGTCGTCATTACCTATTTCCCGGAGGTCGTACTGTTCCTTCCGAAGATGCTGATGGGATATGCGGGATAGCGGAGGCAGAATATGATTATTGACAGAACGGACAGAATAGAGAACTATAACGGTCTTGCGGAGCATTTTCGGGAGGCGGTGGATTTTGCCCTGAGCCTTTCCGATAAGCCGGCAGGCAGATATGAATGCGGCAGACTCCCGGCGGGTGAGGTGTTCGCGATGGTGCAGGAGGGTGAGACAAAACCGCGAGAGGACGGACGGATAGAGGCGCATCAGAAATATATCGATGTGCAGATCATGCTGGACGGCGGGGAGACAGTTTACTATGCGGACATCAAGGATTTGAAGGAAACCGAGCCTTACAGCGATGAGAAAGACGCTGCCTTTTACGAGGCGGGCGGGCAGCCGGCGCGCATCGAGAAGGGGATGTTCTATGTAGTGCTGCCCCACGACGGACATATGCCCTGCAGAGAGCTGGATGGTCCCGGAACATACCGGAAGATCGTATTGAAAATAAAGTGGAATTAAAAACACAGATGTGTAACCGCAGTCTTCACGGGGGCTGCGGTTTTGTGTGGAGTGTTAATTTGTATCCTCCTGATTTTTTCTGTAGAGCCGGGAGGGACGGTGTCCTTCGTTCTCCGTGTAATTTTCCGTCTCCGCTACCAGAGGAGCCGCTTTTCTGCGGAAAGCTGCAGCCGGCAGTTCCTTATCCAGCACTATTTCGTAGACCTGCTGGAGCTGGGTCAGGGTGAAATATTCGGGCATCAGGTGGAGGGCCAGATCGGTATAATTCAGCTTTCCTCTGAGGCGCTCAAAGGCATATGCCAGAATGCGGGCATGGTCGAAAGCGAGCGAACCGGAGTCTGAAATGATGCTTTCCGTGAAAGGCCTTCCGGTTTCTTTTTCCAGCAGAGCCCGCAGGAAGATATCCTCGTGGGACAGGGTGAGTTCCCACAGCTCCCGCCTGCCGTTTTGTTCTTTTTGACGGAAGGACGCCTGAAACCATGCAGCCTGATCGGCGTCGTCACCCGCCTTCACCTGTACTCTGCTGCTGTCGATCAGAGCCATATAGGAGCAGCTCATAACCCGGGTTCTGGGATCCCTGTCCGGTTCGCTGAATGTGTAGAGCTGTTCCAGATAGACCTCGGAGACACCGGTCTCCTCCCTGAGTTCTCTGGCCGCCGCCTGTTCCGTCGTCTCCGTGGGGCGGACAAAGCCTCCCGGCAGAGCCCAGCAGGCCAGATAGGGGTGCCCGCCCCTGCGGATCAGCAGGACGCGCAGTTCTTTTTTCGCCAGTTTCCGGTAATTTTCCTCCTCCGCGTCGGTCACGGTGAAGATCACCATATCGGCGGCGACGGAGGGGCGCTCATAATCCCCCGGCTTGTAGGAGGCTAAAAACTGTTCTTCCGTCATGCCGTTTTTGTCCGTGCGTGGTATGGATGCTTTTTGTAATTTGTTATCCATAGTGGTGTTATTCCTTTCTTCTTTACTATTTTTATGATCAATATACCTGACGGTAGGCTGGGATTATTATCTATCTTGTTTCCTGCAACAGTTGATCCCGCACTTCCGTCAGCGCAAAGCCGAGCAGATTAGTGCCCCGCCATTTGAGCGGACACAGGGCATCCGGGTTGGCTTTTCCCATGCCGATTCCCCAGATCCGGTCTCTGGGGCTGGCTTCCACGAGTATCCGGTTTTTCGTGCTGAGCAGAAAATCGAGAAGCTCCGGGTTCTGGGAGAACTTGGAATAGTTTCCCTTTTTGACGATCCCATAGCAGGCATTGTCCCAGGTCTCCCTGTCAAAGTTCGCTACAGCGCGGCCGTAAGCTTTCATCTCTTTCGGATGGGAGGCCTTCATAATTTCGGCAAGCATTTCCTGGTCTCCGAACATTCGCGCCTTTTCCGCCATCATAAACTGCTCGGCACAACTGTATTCCACGCCGTCCGCCTGAAAACGGCACATCCACCACTGACTCAGGCAGGTCTCGCTGACGCGGCCGTCCGCTGACGGGGTGTGGCCCCAGAAAAACAGGAATTTGAATTTTTCTCCGGCGTTATAGGCTTTTTTCAGGTCGGGTAAGTTGTAAATATGGCTCATGGATTTTCCTCCTGTGGTATGTTTTTGTGTGGGGTGTCTTTTTTCTTGCATGATAATATTAATTAGATAATATCAAGTTGATAATATTATAGAGCAAAAAGATATATCTGTCAAGGATAATAAAAAAATCAGTTGATTCGTTCATCCATGCTAATCATGTCATTTATAGTAACGACGTAGGTGGCTCTGTCGCAGCGCAGCGTCGTGACAGAATAATGGATGGGGACGCCGCTTGCCTGATAACCTGTTTTCTCGATATGGAACAGCGGGTCGCCGATATTGCATTTTAAGAGATCGGCCAGATTGTTTGTAGCGATGATTCCGTTGATTTCAAGGGTGGAGGTAGCCGGAACGATGGCATAATCCTCCTGCAGTATCCTGCGGCTTGCGATAGGCCCATAGCCGGATAGAGTATCATTAAATCCTCTCGTCTTATTCAGATGATATTTCTCTTTCTGATAGGAAATGAAAGTTCCCTTTCCCTGAACCTTCTGGACAAGTCCGTCGTCGGACAGTTTTTCCATTGCCTTCCTTATTGTGATCTTGCTGACCTGATACTGATTGCTCAGTTCGGTTTCCGTAGGCAATTTTTCTCCCGGTTTATATTTTTTTAAAGTGATCGCATTTCTGATATCTGATTCCACCTGCAGGTATAAGGGTTTGTTACTCTTGAGATTCACTGTGTCTACTCCAAATTTCTATTGATGATTAAAAGATATTACACCACATATTTTTCTGTTTTGATACCTTTTGGGATGCTCATGAGCGCCGCAGGGATTTTATAGAAGATTGCCGTAATTCTGACTTTTGCCGGGATTACGGCAATTTTTTGCGTTGATGGGGATCCTTTTTCTGTGATAAAATAAATAATCATAAACTGTGTAAAAGAATAGGGGGAGGAGATATGCTTACAGCAGCTTACATCGGATTCGGCGTCAGCGCAAGGGAATATCATATACCGTATGTGGAAAAAAGGGAAGATATCAGAGTAAAATATGTGTACCGCCGCGAGGAGGATATTGCGCAGAACGCGGCATATGAGCCGTTTTATCCGGAGATTGTTTTTACGACGGATATGGAGAGGATCCTGGGAGATCCGGAAGTGAATCTGGTGGTGGTCTGCGCTCCGGATGCTTTTCATGTGCCGTATGCAAAGCAGATCCTGAACGCGGGAAAACATGCGCTGATCGAGAAACCCTTCGCGCCCACGGCGAAGGAGGCGGAGGAAGTTTTTGCGCTGGCTCGGGAAAAGGGACTGATCTGTATGCCAAACCAGAACCGACGGTTTGATGCGGATGTCCTCGCGGTGAAGGAAGTGCTTGAGAGCGGAAAGTTGGGAGATATGGTGAAGTTTGAGAGTCACTACGATTATTTCAGGGGGAACGGATGGTATGATTATTTTGGCACGCTGTACAATCTTGGGGTGCATACTATCGATCAGGTGATCAGTATATTTGGCATACCGGACCGGACGCACTTTGACGTGCGCAGTATCCACCATCCGGGTATGGCGGACGACTATTACGATCTGGAATTTTATTACGGGAACAGCAAGGCGACGGTCAATACCAGCATGTGCGTATTGATCGATTACCCCAGATTTGCGGTGCACGGGACAAGGGGGAGCCTCGCGCTGCCGCCGGCGGTCCACAATTCAGGAAAGAAAAAGATTGTGGGACGCCATGTCATCAATACGGATCCTGCGTCCGAGGACAGATGGGGCACGCTGGTCTATATGGATGAAAACGGGGAGAAGAGAGAGGAAAAGGTGCAGGTGGGCTGCGCGCACTATGAGAGGATCTATGACAATCTGGCGGCGGCGATCGAACAGGGAGCCGAAAAATGTATAAAGGATGAGGAAGCTATAAAAGTACTGGAAATTCTGGAGGATGCGACGGCTGTTGCAAGATCGTTTAAGCAGCCGTGACCACTGCATTTTTTCAATGTACCAGTAGACTTTTATTTTCGAATATAGTATAATATTGAAGTCTATATTTAAAAAATAAAAGGATGGTATTTCGCATGAGTACGGATCGGCTTTCCCCCAAAAACGCCGCGTATACGATAAGAGAAAATTCGGAATATATGGCTGAACAGCATCAGGAAATTCTTCTGGGAAAGGAAGACGGTCTGGATGTATCACTTTATTCTAATCCGGAGTTCAACTGGCTTCAGATGGAGCAGATCAGAACCGGAATCAAGGATAAGGTGGATGTCTCGTGCTATGCCGATCCCACATACAGCTATGAGACGATGAAGCAGATCCGTCTTTCCATGTATTCTTCGATCGATCTTTCGGAATATCTGGAGAGGGGGTTCGTGGACGATGAGCTGGAGCAGATTCGTCTTGCCCTGGAAGACGGGCTCGCCATCGACGTGTGGCTTACTGACGATATGTATGTGCAGCAGATATATGAGATCAGGATCGGGCTGTATGAGGGGCTGGATGTCTCCGTATATGCGGATTCCCAGTATAACTGGATGCAGATGAGGGAAATCCGCCTGGGGCTGGAAAAGAAGCTGAAAGTGTCCTGCTATACGAACGGTCTGTTCAGCCACTGGCAGATGAAGGAGATCCGCCTGGGACTGGAGGCTGGGCTGAATGTATCATCCTATGCGAAGCTGATCTTTTCCGGAACGGATATGAAGCAGAAGCGAGAGGATCTTATGAACGAGAAGACCACCACCTGTGCATCTCCCGGTAAAGGCGGAACAGGCGGCAGAGCCGGAGCGAAAAAGGAATTCAGCATTTTTGTGGAGGATAACGGAAACCGTGTCTATGCGTTTATACAGCTCATAGCGGGAAATGTAGTTACGGAGGAAGATATTTACGGGGCATTGAAAAAGAGGGGCATCGTAAACGGTATAAACCGAGAGGCGATCGCCGAGATGATCAAAAAGAAAAAGACAAACGAGAAGATACTGATCGCGGAGGGGATACCCGCTGAGGACGGCAAAAACGGCTGGTTTGAATTTTTTGTAAGGCTTGATCTTCCCCGCATTCCCGCTCCTCTTCCGGACGGCGGTGTGGATTATGTGAATATAGAAGCCTTTGAGATGGTGGATGAAGGGGAGCGGATCGCTGTCTACCATCCGGCGGAAAAGGGGAAAGACGGACAGAATGTTTTCGGGGAAGTGATTCACGGCAACGAGGGAGTGGAGAAGAAACCCCTGAAAGGGGAAGGCTTTACGATCGCGCCGGACGGAGTGACTTATCTGTCCAAATTGAGCGGAAAATTTGAGTATATAAACGGCAGGATCATTATCTCCAATATGATCATTGTGCGCGAGGATGTGACGGCGGTCACGGGAAAACTGGAAGTGGACGGGTCGGTTTATGTGATCGGCAGTGTTTATTCGGGCGGTTCTATCTCGGCTACCGGGGATATTATTGTTGAGCACAACGTGGAATCGGGCAGATTGGTGGCCGGCGGCAACATTATGATCAAGAAGGGAAGCTGCTCCAAAAATGACTGTTTTATCGAAGCGGGTGGAGAAGTTTCAGGCAGTTTTTTTGAGGCAGCCAATATCGAAGCCGGGGGCAATATCCGGGCAAACTATATTATGAACAGCGACATCAACACGATGGAGAAGGTCATCGTGTCAGGCAGTAAGGGAATGCTCCTTGGCGGGATTACCCGTGCGGTAAAAGGGGTGGACACCTACAACCTTGGGAATAAATCTCATATTAAGACGGTACTGGAAATCGGGAAGAATAAACTCTATAATAAGCAGCAATCTGTCTTTGCGAAAAAGAGAGTACAGATACAGGATGAGTTGATGATGCTGGAAGAGCGCTGGAACAGCATTCTGCAGTCGCTTCCGCCCAACAAGGAGCAGGCGGAGGAGATGATCAAAAAGCTGAATGCGGCGATCGTGGCGAAAGATCATGAACTGGCAGATCTGGATGCGGAGGCGTCCAAATTGACGAGTCTGACGGAGCAGGACATGAAGGCGGTTATTGTGAGGGGGATCGCCCATGAGGGAAGTATTGTGGAGATCAATACGATCAGATATGTGCTTCCGTCGCGGATAGCCAGGGTGATCTTTAAACTGAGGAACAAGAATGTCGTAATGGTGAAACTGTAGAAGGAGGTGGGATGGAAAATGGCGCGTGATACAATTTTGATTCTGGAGGATGACAATGCCAGCTGCGCAAAACTGACCGAAATATTTCAGGATAAATATAAGATTCAGACGGTTTTTACGGAGAGAGAAGGGATAGACTTTTTGAGAAAGCATGCCGCTTCGCTGGCGGTTGTTCTGGTAAACATTATGATACCGGCCAAAGATAATTTTCAGATTTTGGGATGGCTCAGCGAGAAAGGCTTTTTAAACCGGATTCCCTTTATGATGATCACAAATGAAATGACGGCGGGATATGAGAAGAGGGGATATGAGTTTGGTATAGTCGGTTATATCAGGAAACCTTTTTATCCGGAAGTAGTAAAACAGCTGGTGGAGAATGTCATCGAGGTGTTCCAGCACAGGGGACAGCTTGAGGTCATGGTGAAAAGTCAGAATGAAAAGCTGATAAAGCAGAATGCTCTGTTGAAAATGATGGCTGACAAGCAGAAGCATGCAAAGGAGATTCTGATTACGTCGCTGAGCAATATAGTGGAGTTCAGGAACCTGGAATCGAAACAGCATATAAAAAGGATTCGCGAGCTGACTTTCTGTCTCGGAAACAGTGTCATGAAATTGTATCCGGAGTACGAGCTCACGGCGGAGAAGATCGATACGATCGGCTGGGCGTCCTGCCTGCATGATATCGGGAAAATTGTCATTCCGGACAATATCATACTGAAAGCAGGCAAGCTGACGGCGAATGAGTACGAGGTGATCAAGTCCCACACATCGAAGGGGGCGGAGATCATAGAGAAAGTCATCGATCTGGACAACGGGGAGTTCTGTGATTGCGCCTACGATATAGCGAGGCATCATCACGAAAAGTATGACGGAAACGGTTATCCGGACGGCCTCAAAGGGGAGGAGATCAGCATTGCGGCTCAGATCGTTTCGCTGGTGGATATCTACGATGCGCTGACCTCAAAACGTATCTACAAGGCCGCGTATAAGACGGATAAGGCTTACCAGATGATCATAAGCGGCCAGAGCGGCGCTTTCTCCTCGAAACTTCTGAAAGCCTTTACCGAGGCGAGCAAGGAGTTTGAGAATATCGTGCAGAAGTATTGCGATGATTAAAGTGACAGAGGAGCCCCTGAAAGCATGGGATGTGCTTTCAGGGGTTTTCCATTATACAGAAAATGTATAAAATATATTGACAGCTCTCAATATTACCTGTTAAAATAGTAGCACATATCTGGGGAACATCTTGTGAAACTTCTGACCATTTCGGTTGACGATCCCTGTTATGAGAACATTTCAATGAATATGGCGGATCGGAGAAGACGGTGGTGGTGGCGGTTTCCATGAAATTGTCAGGGGGATTCTTTATAGAGATTCTTCTTTCCGGCCAAAGCGAAAGGAGAACTAACTGTATGAAGGAAAAAGAGGCAAAAAAGAAACTGGAAGAGATGAACCTGCTGGATGACTTGCTGTTCGGTTTGCTGGTGACTTATCCGGAGATCGGGGAGCGGTTTGTGAGGAAGGTGCTCAGAATCATTTTCGGCAGGGAGTTTAAGCGTCTGTCAGTGACCGCACAGAAAGTGTTTTACGGTGCTGATTCTGATCTGCACGGCGCCAGGCTGGATGTGTATATGGAGCCGGAGATAGAAGAGGGCTTTGAGGGAAGGGCTGCGGTCCGGGAGAGAGTATGATGAACTGAAGAATGTGGCGATCATTATGATTATGCCTTATGATCCGTTTGGGCTGAATTGCATGATGTATACGGTGAAAAATAAGTGCGTGGAAGAGCCGGAGATGGAGTACGAGGATGGAGCAAGCACTCTGTTTTTGTATACAAAAGGAACCAAGAAACGGTATCTTCAAATTCTGGAGAGTAAGGGGATAAACGGGCAGACATAACATCTGAAATTTCACCTGTGATGATAAGCGTTCCGGTAATACGGTCAGCGAAACCAAGATAGATATTTCCGCTTTTGACAGCGATATCAGACGCAATGACGGCTGATTCCGATGGCGGATGACTGGTAATCCACCTGCCCGTTTGCCATTTGTCCGATTCGTACATCCCATATTATATATATTTTTGCAAGCAATATATCAGCGTTTCTTAAATCATACTATTCGCAAAATTTTCTGTCAAGAAGGAGGGGAGAAATCTAAAGATTAAGATGGTGTTGTATTTGCGGAGGTTTTCCTGTATGATTGTGAATAGGAAAAATAACAGGCAGGATATTCTATGAAAAATAAAGTAATTAAAATAACAGGTGCCGCCACTGCTGCATTCGGTGTTTTTATGGCGTTTGGCTGGTCTTTCTTTGATCTGATGATCCACTGCAGAGACAGGAGTCGGCCTGCAAATAAGAAATGGTTTGAGGAGTTGTCCCATATAAAGATCAACCATCCGAGGAATAAGTTTGAAAAAGAATACGAAGAGGGCAAAGCCTGGTGTCGGCGGCAGAATATGCAGGACTGCTATATCAGAAGCAGGGACGGCTTGTTGCTGCACGGATTTTATCTGCCGGCGGCGAAAGCGGAACGTTATGTTCTGCTCTGCCACGGATATAAGGGCAGCGGTTTCGGAGATTTTGCCTATACGGCAAAGTTTCTCCACGAAAACGGGTGCCGCCTGCTCTTCATTGATCAGCGCTGCGGCGGACAAAGTGAGGGAAAATATATTACCTTCGGGGCAAAGGAACAGTGGGATGTACAGCAATGGGCATACTATATTGCGAAGAGAAATAAAGAAAAGCTTCCCGTTTATCTCTACGGGGAATCTATGGGAGCCGCTTCGGTGCTCATGGCATCGGGGCACAAACTGCCGAAGGAGGTAAAAGGGCTGATCGCGGACTGCGGTTTCCGTTCCATGAAAGGGCAGCTTCAGGACATTGCCGCAGGGTGGTTCCATCTGAACCGTGTGGACCTGCTGCTGCTCAGGGTAGATTTGTTCTGCAGGCTTTTGGGGGGCTTCCGCATGAAAGATGCCGACACGACGAACGCAATGAAAACCAACAAAAGGCCGGTTTTGTTTTTTCACGGGGGAAAGGATTCCTATGTAAGGCCTGAGAATACCCGATATAACTACGCATTATGCCGGGCATCCAAAGAACTTGTCATTATTCCGGAGGCAAGACATCGATGCAGTCCGTATGTGGAACCGGAATTGTACAGGCGCAGACTTCTGGAATTTTTTGCAAAATATGATCATTGATCATACCATGGCGTCAGCTTAATGTGCTGGCGCTTTTTTTATTTCACAGGAAATTGTGTCCTGTGAAATGTTTCAGACAGTTATATGCAAAATGTTTGTTAAGTCCCCAAAAGGGTAGAATTTAAATATAAAATGTGTTAACTTCACAAAAGGACAGGAAAACAGGAGGTTGCAAATGAAAGAATACTATCCTTTGACAGCGGCACAGAAGCTGCATTATAACTGGATGAAAACATACAAAACACAGCAGGTATCGGGAGTCAGCGTCGTAGCGTCTTTAAAGGCTCAGTTGGACTTCGGACTTTTAAAGAAATGTATCCAGCTGGAATTTGAGCGTTACGGCTGTATGCGGATTCGCTTTACAAAACCTGACGGAAAAGGCAGAATAAAGCAGTATATTGCGGAGAAAGAGACAAGGGATATCCCCATAAAGGATTTATCCGGTATGAGTTTGCCGGAGGCGGACGGGCTGATGCAGCAGTGGGCCTATGAGACTTTTGACGGAGATGATATTCCGCTCTGTGACGTAACCATGGTAAAGCTTCCCGAGGGCTTTAACGGATTTTTTATACACATGGATCATAGACTGATCGATTCCTGCGGACTGGTGGTGATGATCAACGACCTGATGCAGCTCTATACCCATTTCAGATTCGGGTCTCCTTACCCGGATGATCTGGCGGATTATGAGGAGGTTCTGGCGAAAGATTTAAAGAGGGCAAACAACGAAAAACGCTTTGCCAAAGATAAGAAATTCTGGGACGATCAGTTAGATGCGCTGGGAGAACCGCTTTATTCCGATATCCAGGGGCCTTCCGTTCTGGAAGAGGCGAGAAAGCGTCACGGTGATCCGGCATTGAGATCGGCGGATATCGAGCTCAAAAATCTGTTTGTGAAAGTAAAGGATTATTATCTGGAGCCGGTGCCCACCAAAAATCTTATCGATTTCTGCATGAACCACCAGCTTTCCATGACAAATCTTATACTGTTGGGAATCCGGACTTATTTGTCGAAGGTAAATAACGGACAGGAGGATATCACGATCGAGAATTTTATCTCGAGACGTTCCACGCATGACGAGTGGACTTCCGGCGGCAGCAGGACGATCATGTTCCCCTGTAGGACCGTGATTTCTCCAGAGACCGATTTCCTGTCGGCGGCATATGAGATTCAGAATGTCCAGAACCGCATATATATGCACAGCAATTACGACCCGGAGCTGATCAGGGAGGAAATGAGGAAACGATATCATACACCGGAGCACACAGTCTATGAAAGCTGTTACCTCACCTACCAGCCCATGCCGATAAAGTTGGAAAACCCGCATCTTGTCCAGATGCCGCAGCATTCCAAATGGTTTGCCAACGGCGCTGCGACCAAGAAGATGTATCTGACCGTATCCCACACCGGGGAGGGCGGCATGAATTTTTCTTATCATTACCAGACAGCACATTTGGAAGAGCATGACATGGAGCTGTTGTATTACTATATGATGCGTATTCTCTTTAAGGGGATCGCAGAACCGGATATGAGTATCGGGGAAATTATAGAACAAGTGTAAGCGCTATCGTACAGCGATTATAGGTAAAGTTGCGAAGGCGACTATAATTTAGGAGGAGAATGATATGACACAGGAAATGCAGTTTAAAACAATTATTGCACAGTATTGCGAAATGAAACCGGAGGATATGACAAATGATTTGAGATTCAGGGAGGATCTGGGCTTTAGTTCTCTTGATTTTATGTCCTTTTTGGGAGAGCTGGAGGATACCTTTGATATAGAGTTGGAAGAGGAAAATGCGCTGCAGGTCTTTACCATAGGGGAGGCGCTTGCGTTACTGGAAACATTGCAGCAGTAGGGACGGAGGCTTATGATGGAAAAGTTGATTTTGGATATTCTGGAGGAGAGCGAAAAAAAGTTTTCGGAAATGACAGCGGTAAAGTGGCTGAAGAAAAAGGAGATTTATGAGATTAGCTACCGCGGGATAATGGAAAATGTCAGGGCGGTGAGAAAAGGGCTGGCTGCGGAAGGCTTTCAGGGAAAACACATCGCGCTGATCGGCGGCAGTTCCCTGGAGTGGATAGAGGGTTATCTGGGGATTATCACAGGCAGGACAGTTGCCGTCCCCCTGGATGCGATGTTGCCGGTGGAGGATCTGGCGGATCTGATCAACCGTTCCGATTCCGAAGCGCTCTTCTTAAGTCCGAAAAACCAGGGGCTTTTGGAGGAACTTTTGACAGAATGTCCTGATTTGAAAAAAATATGGCTGCTGCAGGAGGAGCCGGCGGAATTATCCGACGGGAGAGTAACCTGCCTCGGCAAATTAAAGGAGACGGGCAGAGAGACAGAAACGGATTCGGAGAGGCCGGATAGTGGAGATACCGCAACGATTATTTTCACTTCCGGAACCACCGGAAAAAGTAAAGGTGTTATGCTGACGCAGGGAAATCTGGCGTCCAATGTGCTTTCTGTGGATTTTGCATTGGAGCCCGGAACGGTAATCTTAAGCGTTCTTCCAATCCACCACGCGTTCTGCCTGGTGATGGACTGGCTGAAAGGTTTTTCCCTCGGGACAACGGTGTGTATCAATGATTCCCTCATGCATATGGTAAAAAACATGGGCATCTTTAAACCGGAGGTAATCCTGATGGTGCCGCTGATGGTGGAGACCATTTACAAGAAACTTTCCGCTGCCAGCCCGCTTATACCCAAAAAGATGGTGGCGGCAAAGGCATTCGGCGGAAACTTAAAGATTCTTATTACCGGCGGCGCCCATCTTGATCCGTTTTATATTGATAAATTTGCCGATTACGGGATCGGCATTTTTGAGGGATACGGTATGTCGGAATGTTCTCCGGTCATTAGCTCGAATACGCCGGAGCGCCATAAGGCGGGGTCTATCGGAAGACCTCTTTCAAATGTCCAGATTTCCTTTGAGGACGGTGAAATACTTGTAAAAGGCAGCAGCGTGATGAAAGGCTATTACAAAATGCCGGAGGAGACGGCTGATACCCTGCGGGACGGCTGGCTTCACACGGGAGATAAAGGGTATCTGGACGAGGACGGTTTCCTGTTCATCAACGGACGTATCAAAAACCTGATCATTCTTTCAAACGGAGAAAATATTTCCCCGGAAGAGATCGAGAACAAATTAGCGCTGGGGAAACTGGTCGGGGAAGTGATCGTGACAGGGGAAAACAACGGCCTTACTGCAAGAATTTATCCGGATCAGGATGTGGTGAAAGCCAAACATATGAGTGAAGAGAAGATCAGGACGGAGCTGCAGGCGTTTCTGGATAGCTATAATAAATCCCAGCCTACCTACCGCCAGATCACCGGGCTGGTGATCCGGAAAAATCCGTTTATCAAAAGTACGACAAAAAAGATCAAACGACAGGAGGTTGAGATTGACGAGCCGTAAGTTTCCCGGGAGCACAGGACGGTAAAATTTTTGTTGTGGCTGATCCGGATCAGGACATAAAAGGAAGCATGCCCGATATGAAAGCGTGCGTCAGAATGTTGGCGACGGCTTCCGCGGGTACCGAAAAATTGTCATTGGTCCATTTATGGAGTACGCCGAGGGTGCTGCCGATGGTACAGGCGATCATATAGGAAAGTTCCTCCTTGCTGTGCCGGGAGGATGCTGTGTTTTGTGTGACATCCGCCACAAAGCGATGGAACATCATCAGTGCTTTTTCGAAAAATTTGTCTCCTCTGGGACTCCGGAGGAGATTTGCCAGAAACGGATTATTCATTGTGTAACCGCAGATAGTCACGAAAAATGACTTGCATATATCTTTGTCATCTTTTGGATGAAAGGTTTTCATAAGGGAAAAGATATCATCGATAGTCTTGTCCTCGATGGCAGTCACAAGAGCCGGAATGTTTTCGTAGTGGTTGTAAAAGGTGCTTCGGACAACTCCGGCTTTCTTTATCACATCGGATACGGTTATTTTTTCCAGATCCTTTTCTTTCAGAAGCAGAAAAAACGCATCATAAATAGCTTCGTCGGCCACATAGTACCTCTCGTCCTGTATTTCGTGTTGCATATAAATCTCCTTTACTTTATTGCTGTCGTTTGACTTTTGAGGGGATCAAATCCTCCGGTTTTCAAAATATGGAAACCATTCCACTGCTTCCAGAATATCCCGGAAATCTTCTCTGGGAGCCAGGTCAATATAGCGTTCCAGAAGAGCGGACTCCTCATTTTTATATTTACCGTAGAAGATATCGAATAAATTATGTCCGCGCATGTAGATTTTAATTTCTTCCATGTGTGTTTTCACATCTTCCACAGAGGTAAGATTCTGCCCGAGAACCGCTGTCAGATGTCTGCCGCTGGTGATGCGGTGCAAATACTCTTTCCATTTTTCCAGAAAGATTTCATAGAAGGCGTCCTCGGATTCGATGATACCGAGCAAAGCCATGATTTTGGGGTTCAGAAAGTAGTTTTCAAAGGAATAATAGCGCAGAATCAACACGTTCTCCGGACGAACCCGGGGAAGCATATCCATATCTTCCAGATTCCGCTCTTCATAGTAGCGGCAGAGCTGTTGTCTCAGCCGGGATGGGTCGTCGCCGTCGCCGTCCCGGATCATCAGAAACTGATCTCGAAGATAGATCTGGTTCATGTATTTCAGATTTGCGTAGGTCTTGATGTTGGTACAGCTGTTGGTGGTGAGGATGGCGATTCGGGACAGATTTCCGTCCGAATCATAGGTTTCGGAATAATATTTCCGAAGCAGCAGCGGGAGACGGCTCTTGTCCTGTCTTCCCTCCACGATAAAGACAAAGTTCACGTTCATCAGATCGCCCGCCGTATAGCCGAGATCATCCAGAATGGCGCTGATATCCGTTTTTTCCCGGATGCCGGAACAGCCCTCTTTGTCCAGAATCACCTGTCGGATCTGCCTGCTGTTGAAATTGGGCAGAAGATTGGGCGAATGGGTGGAAAAGATGACCTGATTTTTTCGGGACAGCCGGTACAGGATTTCGCCGGCAACTTTTTGCAGTCTCGGGTGCAGAAAGATCTCCGGATCCTCGATCATGATGATGCTGGGCAGATTTTCCCTGATCTCCGTATAGGCCTCCAGTAGGGAAAACAGATAGATGCACCGCATGCCTTTTCCCATCCGTCCAACTGGACGGACCAGATTCTGGGCAGGAGAGTAAATATTCGTGGTGACGGAGAGCATCTTTTCCATATCCCGGTTTATCGAATAAAGTATTTTCTCCCGCCCGCCGTTTTTGCGGAAATTTTTATTGACTCTGCGGGCGAATTCGTCCAGATTCAGCTGGTACAGCTTGTAATCCAGAAGTTTTGAGACTTCCATCACATTCAGTTCCGCCGGGCGTTTTTGCTGAATCAGACCGATACAGCGAAAACACTGGCTGCATTTCCTGGCCTGATTGAACATGCAGCAGCCTGAACGCATTTTCAGCAGCAGTTCGTCCTTCTGCAGGAGAAAAAGATCATTCTGAAGCTGCTCCAGGCTGCGCTCTGTATCCACGCAATAAATTTCAGGAAAAACTTCCTGTATGTACGGGTTGTGTTTTCTGAAACCGTCCTGATAACGGATCTGTCCGTTGCGGTTGGCTGACATGGTAAAGGTCAGGACGTTTTCAGCGAAAGAAGGGAGTTTTTTCCGAAAATCCTGCATCCACGCTTCTTTTTTCCGGTATCTGCTGACAACGCCTTTTTGCCGCAATAGATCCAGATCTTTCCCTGTAAATTCCAGAGAGACCGTGATCTCGATATTTGCACCGTCCTCCTCGAAATCCTCCGGGCAGATCCGGTAATCGCCGCCTGCCGCCCGGACTGCGTTCAGTACGGTGGTCTTGCCGGTGTTATTCTGTCCCACCAGAATCAGCGCATTCTCGATATCCTGAATATGCATATGGCGGATGGATTTAAAATTCTGGATGCAAAGTTCTTTGATCTTCATGGGGCGCCTTCCGTGTAACTGACTGACATATTTTGATTATACGCTGTTTCGACAGACCCGGCAAGGAGGAGACGCCGGAAGATGAAAGACTTGACAGATTTTATACAAAATGTTAAAAATATATTGGCATTTGTCAATGTTACCTGTTAGTATAGTAACACATATCCCGGGAACATCTTGTGAAACTTCTGACCATTTCGGCTGACGATTCCTGTTATGAGAACATTTCAATGAATATGGCGGATCGGAGAAGACGGTGGTGGTGGCGGTTTTAATGAAATTGTCAGGGTAATCCTTTGTAGAGATTTTTCTTTCCGTCCATAATGAAAGGAGAACTATCTGTATGAAGGAAAAAGAGGCAAAAAAGAAACTGGAAGAGATGAACCTGTTGGATGACTTCCTGTTCGGTTCGCTGGTAACTTACCCGGAGGTCGGGGGAGCGGTTTGTGAGGAAAGTGGTCAGAATCATTTATATGCTCCGGAATATGATCCGGAGCAGGTTTTAGAGAAAATGGAGAAGCCTTAAAGCTTCTCCGGCTCCGGATAATCCACGCCGAACGTATCGACGGTGACGCTCTGCATCACCTGATCTTCCAGTGGTTTATCGGAATAATCGGTGGCTGTCCCGGCAATGCGGTTTACCACATCCATACCCTCAATCACTTTTCCAAACGCCGCATAGGAGCCGTCGAGATGCGGGCTTGTCTTGTGCATAATGAAAAACTGGGATCCGGCTGAATCGGGATGCATGGAACGAGCCATGGAGAGAACGCCCTCCGTGTGCTTCAAGTTGTTCTCAAAGCCGTTGATCGCAAACTCGCCGGGAATGGAATAGCCGGGACCGCCGGTTCCGGCGCCGTTCGGATCGCCGCCCTGGATCATGAAACCTCTGATGACGCGGTGAAAGATCAGACCGTCATAAAAGTTTTTCTGGATCAGGGAGATAAAATTGTTTACGGAGACAGGAGCGATTTCAGGATAGAGCTCCGCTTTGATCACGCCGCCGTCCGCCATGGTAAAAGTTACGATTGGATTTTGTGCCATTTGTGTATTTCCTTTCTGAAAAATAAGATATATTGATTCTATCACACAACAGGAGTGATGGAAATGATAAAATAAAATGAAGTGGAATGAAACCTATGATCACAAAAATTATTTTGGAGGAAGAATTGAATACGGAGGAGCTGCAAAAATTGGAAATTTTGTTCCGGGAGACAGACAGGGATATTCTGGACAGTTTTCTGATCCTCACCGACAGTTCCGATCTTGCGCAAATCTGCAGAGGGCTTGACATGGCGGTGGTGGCAGTTATATCGGGGGAGGGGAAGGATTTTTCGGAAATTCCCTATGCGGTGACGGATATCGAAGATTTGGATGAAACATATCTGGAACGGATCTGGCAGCGGTATCGAGGTATTCCCTGGAAGATCTGCGAGACGGAAAGGTGTATTGTGCGGGAGACGGTGCCGGAGGATGTGGAGAGTTTTTACGACATCTACCGGGATAAAGAGATTACCAGATATATGGAAAACCTGTTTGAGGATCGGGAGAAGGAAAGACAGTATATCAGGGACTATATAGAGAAGGTGTACGGTTTCTACGGGTTCGGCATGTGGACGGTCTGCCTGAAAGAGACCGGTGAGGTGATCGGCAGGGCGGGACTCTCGATGCGGGAAGAGTTTGAAGAGCCGGAGCTGGGCTATGTGATCGGCAAAAAGTGGCAGAGACAGGGACTTGCGGAGGAGGCGTGCAGGGAGATTCTGGCGTACGGCAGGGAGGAGCTTGGCTTTGAGCGGGTGCGGGCTTTGATGCACCCGGAGAATACGGCTTCGGAGCGGCTGTGCCGCAAACTGGGATTTTGCTATAAAGAAAAGAGGACACTGGATGGGATCCTCTACAACAGTTATGTGACAGAATTCTGCATAACAGAATGATATGCTAATTATAAAAATTCTGTAAACTATCACAAAGATATCGGAATTTTTTATAAAAGTTTGGAACATCCAACAAAATTGCAAAAACCGTGTTGACAGGAAAAAAAGATGGTGCTAGACTTGCGGATAACAAAGGCAAAGGCGCTTTGAGATAAATTCTCAGGGCGCCTTTTCCGTTGTATTAAGACTGCGCGGGGACGAAAGCCGGCTGTCCGCGGCGGCAGATTCAGAACAGAAAAGAGGAGATATTATGACGGAAGAAATTATGAGTGTAATGAATGGTCAGATATTCGGCGTCTGGTTCCTGATCGGCGCCGCACTGGTATTCTGGATGCAGGCCGGCTTTGCGATGGTGGAGACCGGTTTCACGAGAGCCAAGAATGCGGGAAATATTCTGATGAAGAATCTGATGGATTTCTGCATCGGCACGGTGGTGTTTATCCTGATCGGTTTCGGGCTTCTGCTCGGGGAAGACCTGTTCGGGCTGATCGGAAAACCGGGCTTTGATATTTTTACGGCCTATGAGAGTTTTGACTGGTCCAACTTTGTGTTCAACCTTGTATTTTGCGCGACCACGGCGACCATCGTGTCGGGCGCCATGGCTGAGAGGACAAAGTTCATATCCTACTGCGTCTACTCTGCGGTCATCTCCGCGGTGATCTACCCGATCGAGGCGCACTGGATCTGGGGCGGCGGTTTCCTGGCGCAGATGGGATTCCACGATTTTGCGGGTTCCTGCGCGATACATATGGTGGGCGGTATTTCGGCGTTAGTCGGGGCGAAGATACTCGGACCCCGGATCGGAAAGTTCGGAAAAGATAAAGACGGAAAGATCGTGAAGGTAAACGCTTTTCCGGGGCACAATCTGCCGATCGGCTGCCTGGGCGTATTTATCCTGTGGTTAGGGTGGTACGGTTTTAACGGGGCGGCGGCGACGACTGTGGAACAACTGGGATCTATTTTCGTGACGACGACGATCGCTCCGGCCGTGGCGACGGTGGTGTGCATGATCTTTACCTGGATCAAATACGGTAAGCCCGATGTTTCCATGTGCCTGAACGCTTCCCTGGCTGGGCTTGTGGCGATCACGGCGCCCTGCGATGTGACGGACGCCTTCGGCGCAATCGTGATCGGTGCTGTGGCGGGACTTCTGGTGGTGTTCGGCGTGTGGTTCTTAGATTACAAGCTGCGCGTGGACGATCCGGTGGGCGCGGTGGCGGTGCACTGCTTAAACGGTATCTGGGGAACCCTCTCCGTGGGTCTTTTCGCGACAAACACGGCACCGGGCTACTCCATAGCCAACGCAGCGGGAGAGGAACTTGTGGGATTGTTCTACGGCGGTGGTTTCGAGCTGATGGGCCTGCAGTTGATCGGTTTTGCGGCGGTTGCCGGGTGGACGCTTATTACGATCACACTGGCGTTTTTGCTGATCAGGGCGACGCTTGGCCTGAGGGTGTCCGAGGAGGAGGAGATCGTGGGGCTGGATGCGACGGAGCACGGTCTGCCCAGCGCTTACTCCGGCTTTGCGATCACGGATATATCCGCCACAACTATGGATGTCAATGAAAATACCGATCTGGGCGAGAGCGATTACGAGAAGGCGGGAGACTTTAAGGTGGACAGAGCGATCCCTGTCGTGGCGACGAGCAGCAAGGCGGACGCGAACGGCGTGCCGATTTTTAACACGGGGATGCATAAGGTTTCCATTATCGCTAAACTGGCGCGGTTCGATGCGCTGAAAAAGGCCCTGAACGAGCTGGGCGTGACGGGTATGACCGTGACACAGGTGATGGGCTGCGGTATCCAGAAAGGCGCCGGGGAATATTACCGCGGCGTAGAGATGGATGCGACGCTGATGCCGAAGATCAAGGTGGAGGTCATCGTCAGCAAGATACCGGTGGAGCATGTGGTGAAAGCGGTAAAGAAAGCGCTTTATACAGGCCATATCGGGGACGGCAAAATTTTTGTTTACAATGTGCTGAAAGTAGTCAAAGTCCGCACAGGCGAGGAGGACTACGAGGCGCTTCAGGATGTCGAGTAGACATGCGGCAGGTTCTCCGGAGAATTTTCTCCGGAGGCCTTTTTTTGAATTGCCGATGTTGCTTTTACTCACCATATTTGTTATCATAGAACTGTATGAAAATTTCCGGCAGGAAGTTGTATCATGGAGCAAAGGAGTTATTTATGAAGAACACGGTTTTGGTGGTAGAAGACAATGAGATGAACAGGATGATGCTGGTAAGTTTTCTGGAGGATACTTATCAGGTGCTGGAGGCGGAAAACGGGAGGGAAGCGCTGGAGATACTGCAGAATTCCAGGAACAAGATATCTGCCGTGATCGTTGATCTGATCATGCCGGAAATGAACGGCTATGAGTTTTTAAAAGTATATTCTTCTTCGCCGGAACTTCTCAATGTGCCGGTTATCGTATCTACCGGTGAGGAAGGGGAGGATGTTGAGATAGAATGTCTGGGATATGGGGCATGGGATTTTATCAGAAAACCGTATAATCCCCATATTATCCGATTCCGGGTGAAGAATGTCATTGAGAGGAGCGAATTTTATCTGCTCAGGCAGCTCCGCTATCAGGAGCAGTTTGATACGCTTACCGGTATTTATATACAGAATATGTTTGTGCACCAGACAGAAAAAATGTTAAAGGAAAATCCGGATACGGATTTTATGATACTGCATTTTGACATCTATCAGTTTCAGGTTTACAACAGTGTATTCGGCCGGAGAGAAGGGGATAAGCTGCTCTGCCATATAGCGGATCTGCTGCGGAGAATGGCGGAACATGTGGAGCATATGACATACTGCCGAATAGAAGCGGATGCGTTTGGCATCTGCGTTCCCGCTTCGGTTGGTGATGAGATTCAGAAAGTGGTGGAGTATTTTCAGAAAGATTTTCAGGAGTATCAGAGAGATTACAATATCCTGTCGAACATGGGAGTGTTTTATATAGAGGATCGGGAGGCCTCGATTCCCGCGATGATAGACCATGCGAGGCTGGCCTCCAAAGAATGTAAGGGAAATTATATTTATAATTATTATATTTATACTGAAAGGATGGGCGAGGATATACAGGAGGCGCAGAAGATCGTCAACGATATGGAGCAGGCGATGAAGGAGGAGCAGTTTGTCCTGTATCTGCAGCCCAAATACGGCCTGACGGATTACAAGCTGGCGGGGGCCGAGGTGCTGACGCGCTGGATAACGCCGGATAAAGGGATGGTGTCCCCGGGAAAATTTATTCCTGTTTTTGAGAAAAACGGTTTGATCATGAAACTGGACTTTTATATCTGGGAACAGTCCTGCAAACTGATCCGAAGCTGGCTTGACAGAGGTATTGAGCCTTTCCCGATCTCCATCAATATTTCCAGAGTCAGCATGTACAATCCGAGGATCGTGGAGGAGATCCATGAACTGACGGTAAAATATGATATTCCGCCCAGGTTATTTCAGCTGGAGTTGACGGAGAGCGCTTATACGGACAATCCGGAGACGATCAAGAAAGCGATGCATCAGCTGCAGGAATACGGGCATACGATATTGATGGATGATTTCGGCAGCGGCTATTCTTCCCTCAATGTGCTGAAGGATATCTCCGTGGATGTCCTGAAACTGGATATGAAGTTTATGGCGGCGTCCGGCAGTGAGAACCAGAAGAGAAGCGAGTCCATTGTGGCAAACGTGATACATCTCGCCAAGGATTTGGAACTTCCGGTTATCGCGGAGGGAGTGGAAGAGAAGGAACAGGTGGATTTTTTGAACAGTGTGGGCTGTGAGTACGTACAGGGGTATTATTTCGCAAAGCCAATGCCGGTGGAGGAATACGAAAAACTGGCGTTTGTATAGAGGCTTTTAAACAAAGGAGGAGATAAAAAAATGTATGGAACATGGTGGTCGTTAGTACCGCCCGTTGTGGCGATTTTGCTGGCATTTATAACAAAGGAGGTGTATTCTTCCCTTTTTGTCGGAGTGCTTTTGGGGGCGCTGTTTACGGCGGGATTTCAGCCCTGGGGGACGTTCGAGACGTTGTTTACAACAATGACGGGAAGTATGAATCTGAACATTATTATTTTCGATGTACTGCTCGGCATGATCATCGTGCTGATGCAGAAATCCGGAGGGTCCAGAGCCTACGGAAACTGGGCGATCGGAAAGATCAAATCGAAAAAGAGCGCACTGTTCGCGACGACCGGTCTGGGCGTACTGATTTTTGTGGATGACTATTTTAACTGTCTTACGGTGGGATCCGTCATGCGTCCGGTGACGGATAAGTACAAGGTTTCCAGGGCAAAGCTGGCCTATATCATCGACGCCACGGCGGCGCCGATCTGCATTATCGCGCCGATCTCCAGCTGGGCAGCGGCGGTGAATTCCTATGTGCCTGAGAACAGTTCTCTGACAGGGTTTCAGCTGTTTCTGAGCACAATTCCCTTCAATCTGTACGCGCTTCTGACGCTTTTGATGGTGTTTTTGGTGATAGGGCTTAATCTGGATTTCGGTCTGATGAAGAAGCACGACAAAAATGCGGAGATGGGCGATATCTTTACTTCCGGGGCGGAAGTGTTTACGGGCATGGCGGCCGCGGCGGAAGAAGGTAAAAAACACGGCAGGGTGATGGATCTGGTTCTGCCGGTTGCGGTACTTATTGTCTCAGCGGTCTTCGGCATGATTTACACGGGTATGCTGGGCGGAGCGACAGGTATCATAGATGCTTTTGCGAATTGTAATGCTGAGACCAGCCTGATTTTCGCCACCACAGTGACGGTTATCTTCATGGCCGTTCTGTATCTGCCGAGAAAGGTCATTACGTTCAGGGAATTTATGAACTCTTTGGCGGAAGGGTGCAAGCTGATGGTTCCGGCTATTTTGATTCTGACTTTTGCGTGGACCCTGAAAGGCATGGGCGACAATCTTGGCATCGGCGAATTTGTGAACGGTACGGTGGGGGCGAGCGCGACCGCGAGTATCTTTATCCCTGCGATCATGTTTGCCGTGGCGCTGTTTTTGGCGTTCTCGACCGGAACGTCCTGGGGTACTTTCGCAATCCTCGTGCCGATCGTGGTGGAGATGTTTAAGATGGCGGATGAGAAGATGATGGTCATCGCTGTCTCCGCGGTGTTGGCGGGGGCGGTGTGCGGCGACCATGTATCGCCGATCTCCGATACGACGATCATGTCCTCGGCGGGAGCCCAGAGCAATCATATCAACCATGTGCAGACTCAGATGCAGTACGCGATGGTGGTCGCGGCTGTGTGCGTGGTCGGATATATTATTGCGGGGATCTGTAAGAACTGGTTTATCACGCTGCTGCTCAGCGCGGCGATCCTTGTGGCGGCGGTCTTCGGAATCAAAAAGTATTATGATAAGAAGGAAGCGGAATGCTGAAAAAAGTAATAAAAGTTCCGTATATCGACCAGACTAAGGAGTGGCCTACCGGCTGCGAGAGCGTTTCCGCGGTGATGCTGTTACAGTATCTGGGAATAGATATCACAGTGGAAGAGTTTGTGGAGCGCCACCTGGAGTGGAAACCGCTTTTTGAGAAGGACGGCAGGCTTTACGGGGCTGATCCCCGGAAAGTGTTCGTGGGAAGCCCTGCGGATGAAAACTCCATGGGATGTTATGCGCCGGTAATTCGAAAGGCGCTGAAGGGAGCGCTTTGCAGGGCGGCGGAGTGTGGGACCGGGCTGCGGGGCACAGTACAGGATGTGTGGGAACCGGTGGATCTGACGGGTGTCCCTGTGGAGGTGTTGCTGCGGGAATATATAAATAATGACATGCCTGTCATATTCTGGGCGAGCATCGATCTGAAGGAGACTTATGCGGGGCCGGAGTGGATCGTGGCGGATACCGGAGAAACTTTTGAGTGGCGGTCCAATGAGCACTGTATGCTGCTCGTGGGCTATGATGAAGAGAACTACTATTTCAACGACCCGTGGCATAATCATGGTCTGATCGGCTACGGGAGAAAGTTAGTGGAGAAGCGCCATGCGGAGCAGTATGAGATGGCAGTCTCCGTGAGAAAGGAGAGAAAAGAAAATGATTGACAGAGTGGAGTTAAAAAGGCGCGCGAAGAATGATATGAGTGGGAATATGGGGATGCTGATCGTCTGCCTGATTATCGTAGGAGCAATGTCTGTGGCATGTAATCTGATACCTTATGTGGGGTGGATCGTATCAATATGCATCACAGGCCCCCTCAGCCTCGGTTCGGCATATATTTATCTGAACCTGACAAGGGGATTCGAACCGGATGTGAGTATACTGTTCAGCGGATTTCAGCGTTTTGTGGATACGCTGGTGTTGACGCTTTTGATTTCTATTTTTACGTTCCTGTGGAGTCTGCTTTTTATTGTGCCGGGAATCATCAAGTCGATCAGCTATTCTCAGGCGTATTATATACTGGCGGAACATCCGGAGATGACGGCCAAGGAGGCGTTGGATGAGAGCATCGACATAATGGACGGACACAAGATGGATTATTTTGTGCTCGTTCTGTCCTTTATTCCCTGGATGATTCTTGTAAGTATCACCTGTGGCCTGGCTTCGCTCTATGTGTCGCCTTATATGACGGCGACTTTCGCCAATTTTTATCTGGCGATCAAGCCTCAGGCAGAGCCGAATATAAACGGAAATTTTACGGATAATTATTATCAGGCGTAGCGGAAATGGATCTGATGTGTGAAGGGTGCATGGGAATGTTCTTGTGCACCCTTGAAATTTGTATGTGAAAAAGGGGAAATGAATAGAAGATGAATATGTTTGTGGTAATACAACAGATGCTGGTGCTGCTTGTCATGATGCTGATCGGCTATATTGTGTTTCGGATCAAATGGCTGGACGCAAATGCCTGCGGTAAAATGTCCAAGATCGTAGTCAATGTATTGAATCCCTGTCTGATGATCAACGGGGTGCTGGGAAAAGCAGTGAACCTGAAAGGAGATATGCTCTTTCAAACGCTGGTGCTGGTGGTCGTCTATTACGGAGCGCTGATTCTGCTCAGCATTCCTGTGGCGTCCATTCTGCGGGTGAAAAAGAAACATTATAATCTCTACCGGCTGATGTTGATCTTTTCCAATGTGGGCTTTATGGGGATTCCGGTCGTTACCAGCATTTACGGAAAGGAAGCCATGCTTCTGATCGCTTTTTACAATCTGGGCTACAATCTGCTGCTCTATACCTACGGAATCTATCTGGCGTCGACAGGAGGAGGATCGGAAGAAAAGCCGGGGGAAAAGACGGGGACGGCGAAAGGAGCGGGGTGGAAAAAACTGCTCAATCTGGGTGTGGCTTCCTGTGTGATATCGATCCTTATCTTTCTGTCGGGGGTGACGATGCCGGACAGCATCTGCACGTTTTTTGACTATGTGGGCAATGCGGCGGTGCCACTCTCGATGATCCTGATTGGCGCTTCTGTGGCGCAGGGCGGCAAAAAGGAATTTTTTCTGGACAGAAAGATGTATGTGTTTATGGCGATCAAAATGCTGGCGATCCCCGTTGCGGCGGCTCTTCTGATGAGGCTCCTCCCCTGGCCGGCGATGGTGGAAGGCGTATTTATATTGATGCTTGCGATGCCGGTGGGGTCTATCGTGGTGATGCTGGCTGCGGAGAGCGGTGCGGATGAGATCGAGTGTACAAAGGGCAGCATATTAACGACACTTCTGTCAGTTTTGACGATCCCGATCGTGTCTGTATTTTTGGCTTTTTGAGATCATTTTGTATCGGCGGTCCCACAACCGGGACCGCGGAAAGGACAGGACTGTTCCGATGATGAAAAAGTGTGTGGATGACAGTAAGACAGAGCAGTTCAGACTGCTGAAGTACGAGGATATCAACGGCGCAAACCGGCTTTTCGGCGGGAAGCTGATGGCGTGGATCGATGAGGTGGCCGGGGTCACGGCCAGGCGGCACTGTGAGACGCAGGTGACGACTGCCTGCATCGACAATCTGCAGTTCAAGGAGCCGGCATTTCTGGGGAATATGGTGGTCATTATCGGCAGGATCACTTACATAGGGAGAAGTTCCATGGAGGTGCGGGTGGACAGCTATGTGGAGGACGCGCAGGGCTTCAGACGTCCGATCAACAGAGCTTATGTGACGATGGTGGCGCTGGATGAGAACGAACATCCGAGAGCGGTGGAGTTTGGCCTGGAACTGACGACGGAGACGGAGAAGATCGAGTGGGAGAGCGGAAGGAGACGGGCGGAATTGCGCAGACAGAGGAGGCGGGAGGGGTTCTGACCCGCGCTACCGGTCTGAGGTAGTGCCGGATGGCAGAAAATCTGCCGACTTTGCCGTCCGCATATGGTCGTAAATATATTCTACGGAAATTTCTTTCGGGTCAAACCGTTCTGTGATCGTATTTTCGGAGAGAAGGAAGATCATGTCGCAGAGCCCGTGCAGTTCATTCAGGTCTGAAGAGGCAATAATGATCCCTGCGTTTTTGTGTGACAATTCCATCAGAATATTGTAGAGCTCCAGTTTGCCGGCGGAGTCCACGTTGTTGGTCGGATTATTCAGTAAATAGACGTTGCAGCGCTTGTGCAGACAGCGGGCCAATAACAGTTTCTGACGGTTTCCCTTGCTCAGCTTTAACGGGTCGAGCGTCTCTGTCCGAATTCCGAGCCTTTTGGCGTAATCGTTGTAAACGATTTTTTCCTGAGGGTGATCCAGGAGACCGAAAGGTCCCTTTACGGCGGAAAGATTGCTGATCGTAACGTTTTGTGAGAGGCTTAAATCGGGAAAAACGGAGCTCTCCTCGGGAAGATAGCCGATTTTGATATGTTTTTTATCGGGGTAATAGCGGAGGGAACCTTCCTGTAATTCGCGGAGTCCCGCGGTCATTTCCAGAAAAATTTCACAGCTGGAGCCTCTTGAACTGCAGATGCCCAGAATCTCGCCCTTTTTTAATGTGAAGGTAATATCGGAAAGAGAGGAGACCGTGATATGGGACGCGTCGATCAGGATATTTCCGGGGTGATGGGGCAGTCTGGGCATACTGGTATAGCCCTGACGCTTTATATGTTGCGAGAGCTTTTTTCTCTGATGATCGGAAGTGATCAGGGTGGTATGTGCATATCCATTGTCCAGAGAGATAACATGATCGGCCCGGAGTTCTTCCAGATCGGGAGAGTGCGTCGCGAGAACGACAGCGCTTCCCTGATCGGTCAGAGTCTGCAGGATTTGAAAAATATGGGAAGCCTGTTTATGGTTCAGGAAAGCGTCAAATTCATCTACAAGCAGCACGCGAGGCTCCGCAAACAGGGCGCGGGCGAGCTGCAGAAGACATTTTTCCGGGAGATCCAGCTTTGAGACCGGGGCATCCAGAGAAAAATGAAAATCATACTTTTCAAAAAAATTCTGCAGGCGCAGACGATATTTTTTGCGCGAGTAGAGAGGCTCGGAAACAGACTGGTATCCGATATAAAAGTTATCCAATACGGTCAGATCTTCAAATAAGGCGAAATCCTGCCCGCAGTAGGCGATGCGGCCGCCGGCCGGGATCCGGGCATGAGAAGAAAGCTCCTGGCCAAAGAGAATGACCCTCCCCTCCGCAGGCGGATAGAGACCGCTCATAAGGCGGAGCAGGTTAGTCTTGCCGGCGCCGTTTGCACCATAGATGACATGGCAGGTGCCGGGATAAACAGTCAAATTAATGTTGTGCAGCAGACGAACGCCGTCCAGATCCAGACAGGCGTGTTGGAGTTCAATATAAGGCGTTGAACTTTCTGACATTAAAACTCACCTCCGCTTACCTGTGCGGGAGAAATATCGTAATCAAGAAATAGTTTTATATTTTTTTCATAATAATATGCCTTGTATTCATCCGGAAGATCAGAGGATGAAATGAGCGTATCGACAGAATCCAGTGCGCCCAGACTTAAAAAGGCGGATTTATCACATTTTGACGCATCTGCAACGATGATCAGTTCTTTGGATCTTTCCTTGAGAGACTGAAAAAGATTATATTCTACCGCTGAAGGTACGGAATAACCGTATTTCAGATCGATGCCGGAAACCCCGAAAAAAGTTTTTTGAAAACACAGACCGTTGATATTGTTTATGGCCAGGTCGCCCGAGAGGAAGGGAAAACGGTCATTGTAAGTGACTCCTCCGGTCAACACAACGTTGGCTTTTGGGTTTTCCGAAAGGACGAGGGCGGCCAGGATATTGTTGGTTACCAGGTTTACCCGACGGGATATGAGAGCCTTGGCAATGGCGCAGCAGGTGCATCCTCCACCCAGAAAGATCCACTCGTTTTCTTCAATATATTCTGCGGCCAGATTGGCGATATGAAGGATATCCACGGAAAAATCAAAAGAGAGCGCAGCGCCGTATCCAACTCCGGAGACGGATGTCGTACCGGTATTTTCGCGCAGAATGGCCCCGCCGTGGGTTCTGTATATGAAACCTTCTTTTTCTAATTGTTCTAAATCATTTCGAATCGTAACATTGGACACTTCCAGAATATCACTCAATGTCTGCACATCGATCTGGGTGCGATTTGCGATAATTTCTTTAATTTTTTGAATTCTTGCGGCTTTAAACATAGATAACTATACCGGACTCCTTAAAAATGCTTTGAAAAGCTATACATTGTTATTTTACTACAGAAAGGAATGGGAAAGCAATATATTTTCCTTTTTTTTCTTTTTGCTAGAAAACGACAAAAAATGTGTTGACAAAAGAAAGAAAAAGTAATATTATTAACCCATAAAAGAAAAATAAAGAAAATAAAAACAAAAATAAACAAAAAACAATAATAAAAAGAAATGGAAGTGTATAAGTATGACGATCAGGGAACTGGAACAGAAAGCAAATGAAATCCGCCAGGGCATTATCGATCTGGTCCACATAAGTAAGGTAGGCCATGTCGGCGGCGCGCTTTCGAGCTGTGATATTTTAACTGCACTGTACTATGAGGTTATGAAAGTGGATGCGGAAAGGGCTGAGGATCCTGACAGGGACAGATTTGTTTTGAGTAAAGGCCATTGCGTGGAGGGACATCTGAATATTCTGGCTGATAAAGGTTTTATCGAAAAAGAGGAATTAAAAAGTTTCTGCCAGTTTGGAACAAGGCTGATCGCGCACCCGAACAGGCAGATACCCGGTGTGGAAATGAATACGGGAGCGCTTGGCCACGGGCTGAGTGTGGCGTGCGGGATGGCGAAAGCGGCTAAAATGCAGAACAGGGATTACAGAGTATATGTTGTGATGGGAGACGGCGAACAGGGGGAGGGATCCATATGGGAGGCGGCAATGTTCGCAGCAAATTATAAACTCGATAATCTGTATGCGATTCTCGACAGAAACAGGCTTCAGATCAGCGGACCGACGGAGGATGTGATGAGGTTGGAACCGTTAAAGGAAAAATGGGAAGCGTTCGGATTTTATGTGGAAGAGATCGACGGAAATGATATGCGGGAGATCCTGTACGCCTTTTACAAACTGGAAAAAGTGAAGGACAGGCCCAAGCTGATACTGGCGGATACGGTAAAGGGAAAAGGCGTTTCCTTTATGGAAAATCAGACGAAGTGGCATCACGGCGGGCTGAATGACGAGTTGTATGAGACAGCCTCAAAAGAAATCGCGGAGCGCACAAGGAGGTTATGTTATGAGTAAGACAGCCTGTCGGAAAGCATTGACAAAGACATTGTTGGAGATTGCGGAAAAAAGTAAAAAGATAGTGGTACTCACATCCGATGCGCGGGGCTCTGTCACTTTAAATGATTTTGCGGCGGCTCTTCCCGAACAGTTCGTGGAGGTGGGAATAGCTGAGCAGGATGAGATAGGGGTTGCGGCGGGCATGGCCGCCTGCGGACTGATACCCTTTGTCTGTGCACCGGCGCCGTTCCTGAGTGCCAGAAGTTTAGAGCAGATCAAGGTGGATGTGTCCTATTCCAATACGAACGTAAAAATCTGCGGTGTCAGCGGCGGATTGAGCTACGGCGCGCTGGGAGGTTCGCATCATTCCATACATGATCTGGCCGCTGTACGCCCTATGGAAAATATGACCGTACTTATGCCGGCGGATGCGGCACAGACCGGATGGATGGTAAAAACGATCGCGGAAACGGAGGGGCCTGTCTATATGCGGATGGGCAGGAACGGCGTGGAAGATATTTACACGGAAGAAGATGTTTCCTGTTTTGAGATAGGAAAGGCACATCTTCTGAGGGAAGGGCGTGATATAACGCTGATTGCCGCGGGGGAAATGGTGTGGTACGCAAAATGCGCGGCCGAGATGCTTCAGGAGGAAAATATCAGTGCGAGGGTGCTGGATATGCACACGATAAAGCCTCTGGATATCGGAGCTTTGCGGGCGGCAGCGGAGGAGACAGGATATCTTGTGACAATAGAAGAACACAGCGTCTGCGGCGGATTGGGAAGCGCCGTGGCGGAGTACATCTGTCAGAACTGTCCTGTACCGGTAAAAATACTGGGCATTCCGGATGAACATGTAATTGCCGGAGATTCTCCGGAGGTCTTTGCGCATTACGGACTTGACGGCGGAGGGATCGCGAAGACCGTGAGAGAACTATTAAATAAACAGCATATGGAGGAGAAAAAATGAACCCGAAATTGATTGTAATGCTGACACATCATGACAGAACTGTCAAAAATGCGGTGGAGATCTTTGAATCCTGCAAAGATACAAAAGCAGAGTATTGGGGATTTAAGGAGGTGGGCATTCCGCTGGATGAGATGAAAAGACTGTGTGCGATGATGAAGGAAGCGGGAAAGACAACGTTTTTGGAGGTGGTGGCCTACACGGAGAAGGAATGTCTGGAGGGTGCAAAAATGGCCGGAGAGTGCGGCTTTGACTACCTGATGGGCACGATGTACTTTGACTCGATCCGCGATTATGCGAAGGAAGCCGGATTGAAATACCTTCCGTTTGTGGGGAAGATCGTCGGGCGCCCCAGCGTATTGGAAGGGACGGTAGAGGGAATCGTAGAAGAGGCAAAAGGTCTTCTTGAGAAGGGGGTAGACGGGTTTGATCTGCTCGGATATCGCTTTACCGGTGACCCGGTGGAGTTGAATAATACCTTTGTAAAAGAGGCGGGCGCACCGGTCTGTCTGGCCGGATCCGTGGACAGCTATAAGAGGCTGGATGAGGTGAAAACTTCCGGGAGCTGGGCGTTTACGATCGGCGGAGCATTCTTTGAGAACAAATTTGAGGGCAGTTTTGCGGAACAGATCGATAAAGTAGTGGAATATATGGAAAAATAAGAGAAGGTAAATTGGCACAAAAATGTGCTGAAAATAAAAGGAGGGAAAAGAATGAAGAAGACGAAAAAAATGCTGGCGCTTTTACTGGTTGTAATGATGACTGTGTCATTGACAGCGTGCGGACAGAGCGCGGAACCTGAGAAGGAGGCGGAAACCGTTCAGGAGCCTGCGGCAGAGTCGGCGGAAACGGTAGAGACAGAGCAGGAAGATGCGGCGGAGGGAAGCGAAGAACAATCTGTCGCCGCTGAAGAAGTGAGCAGTCCTTTCGACAGGGTGCTGGACGATTATGAGCCTCAGAAAGATTCTTATAAGATATATTTCAATTATAAGAATATCCATGTCTGGTATGACGCGATCGAGTTAGGGGTTCAAAAGGCGATCGAGGAGTACAAGGAAAAAGGGATAAATATCGAGTATGAGTGGATCGCGCCTACAGACCCGGATGCGGCGGATCAGGTCAATCGGATCGAGGAGGCGGTGGGACGCGGATTTGATGTGATCTGCGTGGAACCTTCGAATCTGGATCTGGTGGCTCCCAGTATCACGAACATTGTGGATAACGGGACGAAGGTTCTGTGCTTTGGGGCGACGGATCTGACCGGTTATGAGGAATCTTCAGGGCGCTCCGCGTTTATCGGACAGTCGGATCCTTATCAGGATGGCGTGCTGATGGCGGAAATTTTCTGTGAAGAGATCGGCTATGCGGGAAAGGTGGCAAATCTAGGCGGCAGTATCGGTGCGCCGGGGCATGAAGCGATCAATCAGGCTTTCTACGACACGATCGCGAAATATCCGGATATCGAGCTGGTAGATACACAGTATGATAACGATGAGCTGGACAAAGCCATCCAGTATACGGAAAACTTTTTGCAGAAATATAATGATCTGGCGGGAATTTTCTGTAATAACATGACAAACCCCATCGGCGCGGCGCAGGCAGTTACAGCAGCAGGGAAAGCGGGCGATATTGTAATCGTCGGATATGACCATGATATTCAGGCGTTGGAATACCTTCGGGACGGAACAATTTATTCTCTCGGCATCTGCGACTGTTTCGGAGTCGGCTTTGACACACTTTTGACGGCGATCAAGGTTGCGGACGGATGCGAGGCGGGAACGGATTTTGATGAGATTCAACCATATCCGGTGGGAGCTGTTTATCAGGATCAGGCTGAGGATTATATCAATACGTTGTATCCGGATCATAATGGATAAGACAAAAACGGATGCATGACCTACCATAAATGCGGGGACAATAACTTGTCGGCTATTGTCCCCGTCTGTCATTCTAAAGGATAAGGATGTGATTAAAATAGAAGAAAAATGTGTTTTGAGAGCAACAGGGATTACAAAAGATTTTCCGGGGACAAGAGCGCTGGAGGATGTGGATTTTGACTTGCTGGAGGGAGAAGTGCATGCCCTGGTAGGCGAGAACGGAGCCGGAAAGAGTACCCTTATGAATATTTTGATGGGAATATATCAGGCGAATGGGGGCCGGATAAGCATTCAGGGAAGGACCGTGCAGGTAAAAAATCCCGGAGATGCCCTGCGCTGCGGAGTGGGGCTGGTTCCTCAGGAGTTAAATCTGATACCGGAACTCTCTGTGGCTGAAAATATCTTTATGGGGAACGAGATAAAAAACGGGGCAGGTGTAATTGACTGGAAACGCATGAATACGGAGGCGGATAAGCTGTTAAAGAAACTGCACATCAGGGATATTCAGCCGGAGGACATGACAAAGGGGCTCAGCGCAGCTTTTCAACAGTTGATTTCAATTGCGAGAATTCTTGCGTCCGGTTCCAAAATAATTATTCTGGATGAGCCCACAGCCTCTCTGACAAATCGGGAGACGGATAATCTGTTTTCGATTATGAGAGAGCTGAAAAAAGAAGGCTGTTCTTTCATTTTTATTACGCACCATCTTGATGAGGTGCTCAATATCTCCGACCGGGTGACAATTTTGCGCGATGGGCGGCTTGTACATGAATGCGCGACAAAGGATATCACGATAGAAAAAATGATCTATTATATGGCAAATCAGAAAGTAGCCATGATGGAACATCTGAAGAGAGATATACCGGATGAAATCATGTTGAAAGTGAACAGCTATACAAGAAAAAATGAATTCAGAGATATTTCCTTCGCCGTAAAAAAAAGAGAGATTTTTGGGATCGCAGGGTTGGTCGGGGCGGGGAGAACGGAACTGATCAACGCGATTTATGGTCTTACAAAAAAAGATTCCGGTACATTGGAACTGGATGGGAGACCTGTAGAGATAAAAGCGCCGACGGACGCAATGAAACTGGGCATCGGGTATGTCACGGAGGAGAGGAGAAAACTGGGTATTTTTGCGGAGCTTCCGGTTGACATCAATATGATGATGCCGTCTTTAAGGAAGTTCTATAAACACAGAATGATACACTATGGAAAACTGGATGAAAGCGCGGAAAGTTATGTGAAGAGACTGTCGATCAAAACCACATCTCTGGACACTCTGATCAAATATCTCTCGGGCGGAAACCAGCAGAAGGTTATCATTGCCAGATGGCTGGAGAAACAGAGCAATCTGTTGATATTGGATGAACCTACCAGAGGGATCGATGTACGTTCCAAAGGGGAAATATATCAGCTGATCCGCAGAATGGCGGACGAGGGAAAGACCATTATCATTATTTCATCAGAGACGGATGAATTGCTGGCTGTGTGCGACAGGATCATGGTGATGCATGAGGGGAACTGTAAAGGATTTATTGAAGATCCCGAGAGATATGACCGCGAAGAAGTCCTGAAAATGGCTCTGCGGTAGTTGGAGGAGGTATGGAGATGAAAGAATACAGACTTATTCTAAGCAAAAAAATGGGTAAACTGACAAAATCTACAGCATTTGCGGTATTTCTGGTCACATTGCTTTTGACGGCGATCGTGCATATATCGACAGGTAACTTTTATACATCATATAATATTTTGACATTTACGCGTCAGGCGGCATTTTATATGATCATCGCTTTTGGGCAGACATTGTGCCTGCTGAACGATGGAATCGATCTTTCCATTGCATCCAACGGGGCGCTGACATCCATGATCGTTTCCTACATGCTGACAAAATATAATATGAATCCGGCGGCGGCGATCGTGCTGGGGCTTATGATCGGTTTCACATTGGGGTCGTTTAACGGCATCATTATAACAAAGCTGCATTTAAACGCTTTCATCGTGACGATGGCGGCGGATAATATTTTTCGCGGGATCATCTATGTGGTGACGGAGGGAATGCCGATCACGGGGATTCCGGCAAATGTCACCTGGATCGGACAGAACGATCTGTTTGGGGTCGTGCCGTATCCGCTTATTGTAGCTGTAGTCATGTGCATTATATTGGCGGTCGTGCTGAAGTACACCTCTTTCGGAAGACATATCTATGCGATAGGCGGAAATGCCGCGGCGGCCAGGATCGTAGGCGTCAATGTGGAAAAAACGAGGATTCTCGTATATGCGCTGTCAGGTATGATCGGAGCGATTGCCAGTATGATCCAGGTGTTTCGTCTGGGGGCATTTCAGGTGAAACTCGGCGAAACATGGGCGATGACCTCCATTACGGCGGCGGTGCTCGGCGGTACGGCTATGAGCGGAGGCGTAGGCGGTGTGGTAGGGACAATATTCGGCGCTCTGATGATAAGTACGATATCCTTTACGATAGGGTTGATGGGGATATCTTCCTATTGGGAAAAGATCGTTGTGGGAGGAATTGTGCTGATCGCCGTAGCGATCGATGCAGTCAGCTCCATAAAACGTTCCAAATAGGCGCACGCGAAAAAAGACCGGAGGAATTAGATGAATTCCTTCGGTCCTTTAAATTACAGATCTTTGATGGCGATGATACGCACCGGAGATGCATCCATTTTTTCCATCTTTAACGCAAGTATAAAGACGGTGGGACGGCAGTCTTTGATGGATTCCAGATTGGTCAGGGATTCGACGATGGCAGTACCGTTTTCAAAACAGGCGACGTGGTTGGGCTCTCCCTCCAGCTCCTGTGTCGTCTCTCCCGGAATTTCGATACCGGAAGCATCCGTGCCCAGAACTTTCGGATGGAAAGAGAGAAGCCATGCAAGGGCGTCCTCATCGATATGCGGGTAGGGCTGCCAGTCGGGAGTGCGGAAATATTTATCGTAACCGGTATGCAGAAAGATCATATCTCCCTCTTTAATGACATCAGCATATTTTTTGACATCTTCCAGTGTGATCGGCTGTCTCGGCTTTTTCCCGAGACAGTCGATCACTACAGCCTCGCCGATAAGTTTTTCGATGGGCCAGTCCTTACAGTCGACGCCGTGTTCGTCCCGGTGGTAAGGTACTTCAATATGGGTGCTGACATGGGAGCCCATGGTGCAGATACATTCAATATACCAGTGCTCCGGCGAAACATATCCCAGTGCATGCGGTTCATAAGGAAAATTTTCCTTGCCGACGAGAATGGGATGGCTTAGTTCGATTAACTGCTCTTTTTTAAAATTCATAACTACCTCCTTTTATATGATGATCTGTAATTATTATTATAAACAAAATTTTCGAAAAGTAAATATAAAAATAAAAAATAATAAATATTGACAATAAAAAGAAAGTATAATACTCTAAAAATAGATAAAAAGAAAAAAATAGAAAGACAGGGTGGAGAATATGAAAGAGTATTTGATCGTGGTAGACCAGAGTACGTCTTCCTCCAAGGTATTTTTGATGGACAGTGAGGGGAATATCTGCGGCAGGAAAAACTATCCTCATAAACAGTATTATCCCCGACCAGGATTTGTGGAGCAGGATGCGGAGGAAATTTTTCAAAATGTGGAACGGGGAATCAGGGAAATTGCCCTGAACGGAGAAGCCGGGCTGTCTGAAATAAGAGGAATAGCTGTTACAAATCAGACCGGCGCCTTTGCCTTATGGGATAAAGAGACAGGGAAGCCGGTGTGCAATATTGTCGGATGGCAATGTGGAAGAGGGCATTCCGTTGTCGAAAAACTGACGGACGAAGAAATGCGGTTTTTTAAGGAAAGGACGGGGAGTGAACCCAGCGCGTTTTATCCGGCTTCGAAATTACGGTGGGTTTTTGAACATGACAGCGGGCTTCACGAGAGGGCGAAGGCGGGAGAAGTGTTGTTCGGAACAATAGACAGCTGGCTTGTCTGGAGACTGACAAAGGGAAAAGTACATGCGACAGACTTTGGAAATGCCTGTCTGACACAACTGTTTAACATATTCCGGCAGAAGTGGGATGAGGATATCCTGAGAATGCTTGAAGTTCCGGAGTGCATTTTGCCGGAACCGTTGGAATCGGATGGGGAATTCGGGAATGCGGAAATATGGGGTTTGCCGGAAATACCGATCTGCGCGGTAATAGGGGACAGCAATGGTGCACTGTTCGGTCAATGCGGTTTTGAGAGCGGAAAGATAAAGATCACTTACGGCACGGGAGTATCCGTTCTCGTCAATATGGGAAAACAACCGCTAAAAGCGAAAAATGGCCTGCTTCCGGCAATCTCCTGGAAGAGAAATGGGGAGGCATATTATGTACTGGAGGGGACGGCGGTCTGTGCAGGGGCGTCTGTAAACTGGCTGATGGAAGAACTGGAAATATTGCAGAGTGCGGAAGAGAGTGAGAAACTCGCAGGAAGTGTAGACAGTACGGAAGGCGTCTATTTTGTGTCCGCTTTCAATGGCCTTGGCACACCACACTGGGATGAAAATGCGAAAGCCTGTATTCTGGGAATGAAGGGAGGGACGGGCAAGGCGCATATTGTTAGGGCGGCTCTGGAAGGAATCGCCTACCAGGTGAGGGATATCCTGCATGCCGTCTATGGAGAAAAACTGCCGTCGGGGGTTTTGCTGGCGGATGGCGGAATGACCGCCAATTCCTGGTTGATGCAGTTTCAGGCGGATATTGTGGGAATGACGGTGGTGAGAAATAAGATGGAGGACAGTTCCGCGACAGGAGCCGCCTATATAGCGGGACTCAAACTGGGGATATGGAAAAATATTGACGAGATAAAAGCGCTTGCAAAAGAAAAGGAGTATTACGAACCGAAGATGGAGAAAGAGAAAGCGGAAGAATTGTATCGGGGCTGGCTGAAGGCAGTGGAGAAAGCAAGGACATAGAAAAAACAATATTTTAAAGAAAGGATGGTTTTATTATGAAAGAAATAAATATCGGCCAGGCGGCAAAAATGACATCTCCCAATCCCCTTGTACTGGTCTGTACAAAGAAGGAGGACGGAACTCTCAACATAGCCCCGGTATCTTTTTTTATGTTTTCCTCTTTTCATCCGCCCATGCTGGCATTTGCGATGGTCAAAGCGTCAAATTCGGGTGAGAATTTCCGCAGAACCGGGAAAGCGGTTCTTGCAACGCCGGGGGTCAGCCTGAGAGAGGCGGTGATGGCATTTGGGTCTGTTCATGGAAGCCAAAAAGATAAACTGAGGGAGACACCTATTGCTCTGCAGAGTATAGAAGGCAGTGATATTCAGATACCTGAGGATACCAGAAACGCTTTTGTAATATCCCTTATGCAGACAGTGGAATCCGGCGATCATTATTTGTACCTTTGCAGTATCGATAAGGTTTTCGGGGATGAGACAAGGCAGGCGTTGTTTGCGTGGGATGGGTATGGGAAAGTAGCCCCTGCCGGAGAAGGGTAAACGGACTTGTGACTTATATTGAGAAACCGGACAGGGTGTTAGCCCGTCCGGTTTTGAAGTTCCGGATTATGCGTTGACTTCCGCCTCCACAAGCCGGTGCACCTGATACCGTTCGCGCAGTACCGGTTTTTCGATCTTGCCGGTAGGATTTCTCGGAATGTCGTCAAAGATGATCTTCCGGGGACGTTTGTACCTGGGAAGACCGGTACAGAACAGGTTCATCTCCTCTTCGCTGCAGGTCATGTCGGGCTTCAGTTCGATGATCGCCGCCGCGATCTCGCCGAGGCGCTTGTCGGGAAGACCGATCACCGCCACATCGTGAACGGCGTTGTGAGTGCGGATGAAGTCCTCGATCTGTACCGGGTAAAGATTCTCGCCGCCGCTGATGATTACATCCTTCTTGCGGTCTACCAGATAGTAGAAGCCGTCCTCGTCCTGCTTTGCCATATCGCCGGTCAAAAGCCATCCGTCCTTTAAGACTTCTTTGGTCGCCTTTTCGTCATTGTAGTAACAGGTCATCACGCCGGGGCCCTTGACGCATAATTCACCTACATCTCCCTGCTTTACAGGGACGCCGTCAGGATCGATGATCTTAGCCTCCCAGCCGTAACCGGGAACGCCGATGGCGCCGACTTTATGGATATTCTCCACGCCGAGATGTACGGCGCCGGGACCGATGGATTCACTGAGACCGTAGTTGGTGTCGTACAGATGATCCGGGAAGTAATCTTTCCAGTGCCGGATCAGCGAGGGTGGAACGGGCTGTGCGCCGATGTGCATGAGACGCCACTGCGACAGCTCGTAATCTTCCGCTTTTAGTCTGCCGGAATCCAATGCCTCCAGGATATCCTGAGCCCAGGGTACGAGAAGCCAGACGATCGTACATTTCTCTTTGGATACCGCGTCCAGTATATACTCCGGTTTTGTTCCCTTCAACAGGATTGCCTTGCTGCCGGATAAAAGAGAGCCGAACCAGTGCATTTTCGCGCCGGTGTGGTAGAGCGGCGGAATACACAGGAAAACATCGTTTCTGCCCTGCCCATGGTGGTTCTGTTCCACTTTGCAGGAATGCATAAGGCTCTCATGGTTATGTAAAATAGCTTTCGGAAAGCCGGTGGTGCCGGAGGAAAAATAGATGGCGGCATCGTCCTTGTCCGTCAGCGTGATATTCGGCGATACACTGGAACAGTCTGCGGTCAGAATGTTGTAGTCCTCCGCGAAAGTGGGGCAGTTTTCCCCGAAGAAGAGCAGGAGCCTGTTCGTACTGATGCGGTCCGCGATCTCCTCGATCCGGCCGATAAACTCAGGACCGAAGATCAGGATATCGGTTTCGGACAGATCCAGACAGTATTCGATCTCGCTGGACGAATAACGAAAGTTTAAAGGCACGGCGAGGGCGCCGGTCTTCAAAATACCGAAGTAAATAGGCAGCCATTCCAGACAGTTCATCAGCAGGATGGCAACCTTGTCTCCTTTTCGGATACCTCGGGATAAAAGCAGGTTCGCGAAACGGTTTGCCTTTTCGTTAAAAACGTTCCATGTGATCTCACGCCTGTAGTAAGGGGCGTGGGAGGGTTCGATCAGTTCATATTCTTTCCAGGTGACTCTGCGCTTGTCCTTCGCTTCCGGATTGATTTCCACAAGGCAGATATCGTTTCCATACATTTTACAATTTTGTTCAAGCAGTTCTGTGATTGGCATTTTTTGATCCTCTCAATCATTTATACTCCGCGAAAAACGCTACACACTCACTTTAGCACTTTTACCTGTTAAAGTAAAGGCAAACTTATATTTTGATCAGTTCCCTGCATCTGTTGATGGCCGCATACAGTTCCTGCGGTCTGGGCATGGCAAGATTTCCGGGCAGATATTCCCCGCCGGCGAACACGGCAAAACCTTTCGCATCGATCCTCTTATAGACGCCTGTTATCGCCTCTTGCAGCGTCTTTTTGCCGTCAAAATCATGGAGCTTCATGGATTTCAACATATGGGCCAGTGCGGTGAGCTGCTCGGAGTCCACAAGCTGTTCCACATAGCGAAGATCCACCTCGGCCTTGTTGATCGAGAAGCCATCGGTTCCGTCGGTGCGCATCTTGATCCTGTTTTCCCTCGCGAAAGCGTCGTCCCGCTTTACTATCCTGCGGAAATCGGGAGTCGCTGCGGCGGGGAGATCTCCCGTCGAGTAGGGATAGCTCTCCGCTTCCTTTTTGGCGAAGGCGGTGATCTCCACGGGGGCATATTTTTTCATCTGGACGATACAGTCGGACTTGTGGAAATAGGAGCCGCAGCTCCCGGCTACCAGTATCGTGGAGATGCCGTAGCTGTCGTAGAGTTCCCTGATCCTGTCGATAAAGGGGATGATGGGCTCCGCATCCCGGCTCACCACACGCTGCATCAGATCGTCCCGGATCATGAAGTTTGTGGCGCTGGTGTCCTCGTCGATCAAAAAGACCCTGGTGCCCGCTTCCATCGCCTCTATCGTGTTGGCGGCCTGGGAGGTACTGCCGCTGGCGTCCTCGGTGTAGAAGGAGGCGGTGTCCCTGCCGTTCGGAAGGTTGCGGATAAACATGGAGATATCGGCTTTCTGGATGCTTCGTCCGTCCTCCGCCCGGAGTTTGACCGCCGTGTCGTCCGTAATCACATACTCTCTGCCGTCCCCGGCGATGTGGTCGTAGACACCCGCCATCAGCGCTTCCAGCAGAGTGGACTTTCCGTGGTAACCGCCTCCGACGATCAGAGTCACTCCCTTTTTGACGCCCATGCCGGAGAGCTCACCCCTGTGGGGAAGTGAGAGGGTGACTTCCATGGATTCCGGCGACCGGAAGGGAACCGCCTCCTTCATCGGCAGGGAGGAGACGCCGGATTTTCTCGGCAGAATGGCGCCGTTTGCGACAAAGGCGACCAGCCCCTGTCTCTGCAGTTCCTCCCGGATGGCTTTCTGGTCGTCCGCCAGATACAGCACTTTCTCCAGAGCGGCCTTCGGACAGGTGGAGGCGAGCAGGGTCTGGCGAACGCAGAGAGGCAGGAAGTCAAACAGAATTTTGATCAGCTCCCCGGCGTTGATCGTGCGCCCGTTGGCGGGAAAGCCGATCTCCATGCGGACCTCCACGTCACCGTTTGCGGGGTTTACCGTGCAGGCGCTCCGCTCTAATATCTCCTGTCCCGGGTGGCTGATGCCGATCAGGCCGCTTTTGCCGGAACCTTTCGCTTTGAAGGAGAAGTCTTTCACTTTGAGGGACATGCGCCGCAGCAGATGATCCTGAAAGGCGATCCGGCGCTCCTTTGTCTCATAGCACTCTTTCCCGAAACCGGCGATGCGCCCGGGGACGAGAAGGCTCACTTTGGAGGGGGAAGCGAAGGGGTCCCCCTGTACATGGTCGATGGACAGAATATACTGGTCAAACTGGTATTTTCCCTTTGTATCTTTGTAGGCGGGATAACCTCTGTGGTCGATCCGCATCAATAAATTGCGCAGGTCTGATGATTTGTTCATGATGAATTCCTCCCTATATTACTGAAACACTATTCCTAATTATCAAATGATAACGTGAGAAAGTCAAGCGTTCATGAGAATATTTTTATCAGTATCCTGCTGGACAGGAAGATAGTTATGTTTCTCCCCGTACTCGCTGTATAACGATAAATATTTATCGAAAAACAATAAAAATATATTGACATTCAATTAAACAGGTGATATAGTGACGATAAAGTAGAGCGGAAGTGGAAAAACCGCGGGAGGAGTACAGTATGGATGAGAAAGAGAAATTCTACAAAAGACATCCGTTTTTTGCGGCGGTATTATTGTCGGCGGGACTCGGTGTGGCTCTGGCGCTGGTTTTACAGATCGGTATGGCAGGGATATATATTATAAGAGGCCGGAGTCTTGACGAGATATCGGAACTGACCGGCGCTTTGATTTCGGGCATGTTTATTTACGGAGGGTTTATGATTTTTCCATTGATTTTGACGGGAGCGGAAATCTATCTGCTTGTGAGAGGGCGAAAGGATCATTCGCTTTATAAGAAGGGCAGGATCTTCGATGTGGCGGGAGTCGTGCTGGGAGTTGTCTACAGTCTGATCTATCTGAGTCTTTTCGATGAAGTGATTTTCGGCAGCGACTGGACGAAACAGCTGGTAAACCGTCAGATGCATACGCCGGTTTACACGAAGGCGCAGCTCACGGTGGCCGCGATCGCGGTGATTGCCGTGGCCGGGTATCTGATAGTAAATTATATTCCGATAGAGAAAATGCCGCCGTTAGTGCTGGTTTTGGGGATGGCCGCCATGTATCTGGGGGCGGCGGAGAGTGTAGTCTGGGGCATACAGGTCTTTCGGGGAGAAGTGTTCGACTGCCTGCTTTTGCTCTTTCCGTTTAACTGCCTGCTGCTCACGGCGAGGACGGTGAGCCATAAGATGTGGGAGTGGAAACAGATGATGGAGACGGATGAGGACAGGCGGGAACGGTATCAGGAAGGCGGCGGAATTCTTCATGCATGCAACCGCTTTCTGGTGAGATCGGAGCGCTGGCCCCTGGCGGCATTTCTGCTGATGTGGCCGTTGCTTGGAATTTTGATCGGAGTTCTGGTGCTGTTTGGACAAAAGCCGGATGCGGTCATCAGGGCCTTCACGGAGACCAGCGACTGGACTTTGTCCCAGAGAGTTGCGCCCCAGAATATTTATTACGACGAACACTATCTCTGTACCGTGGCGGCGGGAGGACATGAGAAGGTCGTAAACCCAAAGCGCCTGGGAGTTCGGCACGGCCATCAGGTCATTGTCAACAGGCAGTTGTGCGTGGCCAATGCGTTTGAACAGGTGCTGGAGGAGAGGACGCCAAGATTCCATAAAAAAGTGAGAAGCATCTATGATACGTACGGTTTTCCTTTGGCGAAGCTGATCCATTCAAAATATACGGCGGATATTGTCTATTTTCTGATGAAGCCTCTGGAGTGGATGTTTTTGATCGTACTGTATTTGGCAGATGTGAATCCGGAGAACCGGATCGCTCTTCAGTATACGGGGAAGAGCTTAGGGGACTTCGGAAAAGCGTAAAAAATGAGGAACGGGAGGAAAGAAGCTGTGAAGAGTAAACTGTGTTGGATAAAGGGGACGAAATACCTGCTGGATTTTATGTTTTATGCGGGAGTGCTGGTGACGGTATCTCTGCCCTGGAGCATCCGATGGATCGGGGAACAGCTGCCCTGGCTGATTCAGCAATATGAGGAGACTGTGATCATCTATTTTGTGCTGGGAGTTGCGGCCGAAAAGCTGCTGTGGGAGCTGCGGAAGATTTTTAGGACGGTGCTGGCTGAGGACTGTTTTGTGCAGGAGAATGTAGTCAGTTTGCGAAAGATGGGAAACTGGAGTTTTTTCATCGCGCTGATGGCAGGGGTTCGGAGCGTTGTGTATATGACGATAGCGATGTGCGTGGTCATTTTCGTCTTTCTGATTGCCGGGATGTTCAGCAGGGTACTGAGCTTTGTGTTTGAGCAGGCGGTGGCATACAAGGAAGAGACGGACTGGACGATATAGGGGGGAGCTATGGGGATCATTGTTAATCTGGATGTCATGATGGCAAAACGCAAAATGAGTCTCACCGACCTTGCCGGGGAGGTGGACATCACCCTTGCGAATCTGTCCATTCTGAAAAATAATAAGGCGAAAGCCGTGCGCTTCTCCACACTGGAGGCGATCTGCAAGGCGCTTGATTGTCAGCCGGGCGATATTCTCCAGTATGAGGAAGAGCAGGAGTAAAAAACAGCAGCAGGCATCTGCGGAATCGGAAATAAGAAAGGAGTTTGAATCATGGAAAAGAATACTGTAATAGCGGCTGCGGGAACGAGCGTTTCCGGAGGTGGTAATCTGTACCCTAATACACTGTACAAAGTGCCCGAAGAGGTGCGGAAAAAATCTTCCTCAGCAAAGCCGGAACTGGCAGATAAAGTGGCGCCGGCATGTTTTCTCTATGCAGTCTTTTTTACTTTTTGCCTCTACAGAAATGCATCGGGTATCGCTTTCCCTTTTTACGTGGCAGGAACTATCGGCTTTGCTGTCTATACTATCAGAAGATCCGGTATTTCCTGGAGAGGAGAGCATATTGGGGCGGTGACGGCAAGCCTTCTGCTGGGCATTTCAAATTGTTTCACAGACGACAGCAGGATCATTTTGATGAATGAAGCGTGGCTCTTTGTGTTGATGACATATTTTCTGCTGTCCGTCTATTTCGATACGAGGCACTGGCAGTTCGGGAAGTTTCTTGGAAATATTCTGGGACTGACTTTCGGGAGCGTCGGCAGGATGTTTTCGTTTTTTCCGGATGCCCAGGCCTGGCTGGAAGAACATAAGGGGGCAAAAAAGTCTCAGGCGCTCTATGTGCTGGCGGGAGTGGGGGTATCGATTCCGCTGATATCCATAGTCTTGATTTTGCTCTCCTCCGCGGATGTCATTTTCAGGGAGAGTGTGAATGCAGTATTTGGAGATATAGACGGGTGGGATGTGTTCTGCTGTATCTTCTGGTCTGCAGCAATGTTTTTTTTCAGCTATGGGATGGCGTCGCTGTTGGACAGCAGGGGGTTGAACGGGGAAGTGGAAGATCACAGAAAAGGACAGCCGATCATCGCCATCTCCGCCACGGCTGTGATCGCTCTGATCTATGTCTATTTCTGCGTGATACAGGTGGTATACCTGTTTGCCGGGTACGGCACGCTGCCGGAGGGTTACACTTACGCGCAGTATGCCAGACAGGGATTTTTTCAGCTTCTGTTTATCTGTCTGATGAATCTGGCGCTGGTGCTGATCGGGCTTGGCTTTTTCAGGGAGAGCCGGGTATTGAAGGGGATCCTTCTGGTGATCTCTCTCTGTACGTTTATCATGACTGCATCCAGTGCGTACCGGATGCTCTTGTATATCGGCGTGTATTACCTGACTTTTCTAAGGATCCTTGTGCTTTGGGCTCTGGCGGTGATCGCGCTGCTGCTGGCAGGTATCGTCGGAAAGACGCTGAAAAACAGTTTTCCGCTGTTTCGATATGGGCTATGCATGATAACGGTATGCTATCTGGTGCTGTCCTACAGCCGTCCGGATTACTGGATCGCCCGCTATAATATTTCTGCCTGTCTGGAACAGAGAGCGGAGGACAGGGGAGTGGGAGGAGAGCTGGATGTCTGGTATCTGAGCAGTCTGTCGGCGGACGCGGCGCCGGTGATCATGCCGTTTAGGGGTGAAGTGAAAGCGTCGAATGAGCCGGGGTGGTATAACTCTTATGTTGTGAGGCACGCAGAGAGAGCGGAAAAGATGTCGCTTCGGAGTTATAATTTTTCCAGAGGGTATGTGAAGCGAATGCTTGCGGGGCAGCAGGGCTATAATTAAAATATAAAAACGGTTGCCCCAGCCATGCGGCCTGGCGTATAATAAACGAAAGGCGGGGAGTTTAAACCAGAGATGCAGAGGACGGTGCAATGGGAAATTATTTCAATCCGGGGAATGAAAAATTTTACGAGGCTGTAAATTCTGAAATATATATAGACAAGACAGGACTGATCAAATATACAAACAGTGTGGTCGCGACTATGCAAAAATATATCTGCATCAGCCGTCCCCGACGTTTTGGGAAATCGACGGCGGCCAATATGCTGGCGGCGTATTACAGCAGAGGCTGCGATTCAAAAGAACTGTTTGCCGGTTTTGAGATTGATAAAAGTCAAAATTTTTCAAAATATCTGAATCGATATAACACCATTTTTCTGAATATGCAGGAGTTTCTGAGCCAGAGTAGAAATATGGAGGAAATGATCGATCTGATTCGGCAGAGCGTTCTGTGGGAGCTTCTGGAAGAGTATCCGGAGTATCGTTACTTTGATAAAACAAATCTGGCGAGAACAATGCAGGATATATACGGCAGATCGAAATGTCCTTTTATTGTGATTATTGATGAATGGGATTGCGTTTTTCGGGAATATAAGACGGACAAGGAGCCTCAGGAGAGATATCTTGATTTCCTGAGGGATCTGCTGAAGGATAAGGGATATATTCATCTGGCATATATGACGGGAATTTTGCCGATTAAAAAGTATGGAACTCATTCGGCGCTCAATATGTTTGACGAGTTTTCCATGATCGATCCCGGCCCGCTGGCATCCTATGTAGGATTTACGGAGGACGAAGTACAAAGCCTCTGTGAACGGTATCAGATAGATCCTGAGGAAGTAAAGAGATGGTATGACGGATATTCTTTCGAGAGCGGCCGTTCTGTTTACAGTCCCCGGTCAGTGGTAAACTGTATGCGCTTTGGCAGAATGGGGAATTACTGGAATCAGACGGAGACGTTTGAGGCGCTGCAGTTCTACATCGATATGAATTTTGACGGTCTGAAAGAGGATGTGCTGAGCATGATAGCGGGGGAAAGGGTCCCTGTAAATACCGGAAGTTTTATAAACGATATGACTACGCTGCGGACAGAGGATGATGTGTTGACGTTGCTGATCCATCTGGGATATCTGGGATATGACGGCGACAATAAATGTGTATTTATTCCGAACGGTGAAGTGAGATCGGAATATGTAAACGCTGTTTCTGTCTCGGATTGGGGAGAGGTTTCCAAAGCACTGAAAAATTCTGCGGAAACACTGCATGCGATCTGGCAAAAGCGCCCGGAACAGGTTGCGGAAGGAATCAGACAGGCTCATTTCGAGACATCGCATATCCAGTATAATGATGAAAACGCATTGAGCTATACGATTTCGCTTGCTCTTTATGCGGCACGCAACTTCTATACTATATACCGTGAGATGCCGGGAGGAAAGGGTTATGCGGATCTGGTGTTTATCCCAGGAAAACAGTTTCCCGATAAACCGGCGCTTGTGGTGGAACTGAAATGGAACAGGAGTGCGGAGGGGGCGATAGATCAAATCAAAAGAAAAGAGTATTGCAGAAGTCTGGAAAATTATCAGGGAAATATATTGCTGGTCGGTGTGAATTATGATGTGAAGACAAAGAAACATAGTTGTGTGATAGAGGAGCATGTTTTAGAGAGATAGATTTCATGGAGAGCTATATGACACGACACAGTTTATCTGTTTCCAATTTCAGACACGGTACTTTGTGGGTCTTCTGCAGGGAGGCCCTTCTTGTGCTGATGGCGGTTTTGTTTTTTCTGGGCGGTACGAAGCTGCTCAATTATCTGTACTGGCAGGAGGAGGACTGGGAGAGGATCCTGTTTCATCATTTTTATGAGAGAGAAGAAAACATAGATTGCATATATCTCGGTTCCTCCCATGTTTTCTGCGCTTTTGATCCGGAGATACTGGAGGAGAAGAACGGAAAAAACAATTTTAATCTGGCGACATCGGGACAGTCGCTGATGGGATCCTACTACCTGCTGAGGGAGGCCGACAAGTACAACGAGATAGAAACGGTGTATCTGGAACTGTATTACACGTGTTCCACGGGAGGACAGGGAAATTACCGGGAAAAAGAATCGGTGCAGATCAGTTGGCGGATTACGGATTATTTGAGAATGTCCCCTCTCAAACTGGATGCGTTTTTTCATATGAATCCGAAAGAATATTATATAGATGCGGCTTTTCCGTATGTGCGCTACAGGGCGCACCTGACGGAGGAGGACTGGATACAGGACAGGGTAGATTATAAGAGGACGGGAAACTATAAAAAATATATTTATGTGGACGGATTGACAGAGTATCGGGATAAAGGCTACTATGCGACGGCGGTGGAACTGACAAATCCGCTGTTTGCCAGGGAGAGAAATCCGGAGGAGATGTATCTGACGGAAGATGCGGAAAAGTATCTGCGAAAAATCCTGGAATACTGTCAGAAGAGAGGAATCTCAATCGTATTGTGTACTAACCCGATGTATGAGATACAGCCTGCGTCAACGGAGAACTATGACAACTATGCGGATGGGATCAGGAAGGTGGCAGCGGAGTACGGCGTTCCCTACTATGATTTTAACATGGTGAAGGGAGAGTATCTGCCGATCCAGAAACCGGAATATTTTATGGATGCCGGACATCTGAACTCAAAGGGGGCAAAACTCTATTCAGACTTTTTTAGTCGGGTGGTATCGGCGCCCGAGGAGGAAAATTCGGATTGCTTTTACAGCTCCTATCAGGAAAAACTGGAAAATGAGAAGCCGGGAGTATACGGGTTGTACTGCTATGTGATGGATGAGGCCGAACTGCAGCTGAGCGATGAACCGGACAGGAATTTAAAAATGACGATCGCGGCCACGCAGGCGGATAAGATAGAGTGTCAGATCTCTCTGACTCCGGAGGGCGGGGAGGCATATATGCTCCAGGATTTTTCCGAAAACAAGGAGTTCAGTGTTCCGGCGGGAGAGCATGGGAACTGTGAGATTATCTGGCGTGAGACGAGCGGCAGTGGAGAAGCGGGGAGTCTGGAGATTTCATACTGAAATTTTACTATTGCTTTTCATTATATTTGGCACATGCTTCTTCTAACTTTAAAAAGGGAAGGCATCTGTTTCTGCAGATTAGAGGTTCACCAGATAGATATTTGTGATAAAGAACATTTGCTTTGTTGATAATGTCGTGATGATGGTGCCGGCACCACTCAATTTCTTTTTGGCATAGACGTTTATATTTTTTAAGCTGTGGAGGATCGTTATTTCTGATTTTAATATCAACAGGGATAAGTTGTGTGTCTTCGACAGGAATCATATTGTTGAAATTGAGGACTGCGACAGGCTTGTTATCATCATAGATTTTGGAAAAATCAATCTTGTCCCGAATATTGATATGCTTTGGTTTACAGGAAGATATGGGAATACAATACTTTTGCCCATGGCACATGACAATAATACCCAGAAAGACTCTGGTATCCTTACCGATTTGTGGCGATACAGACATAACGTGGCTGTCTATTTTATGTAAATTTCGAATATATTTCATGTCAATATGATACAGATTTAAACGTTTATTATTCATAGATACCTCATTTAATAATAAAATATATGAAATAAGGCTGTGCCGTTGCACAGCCTTATTTCCATATCTCCATCAACAGGGATGGTTATATGCTCATATCGGTTCCACTTAAAGGTAGGACTCACCTGTACTATTATTTTAACATAGGAACACACTTAGTCAAGAATTTTTTGATATTTTTATCCCTGTATACAACTGATAATATTTCCCCTTCTCAGCGATCAGTTCATTGTGATTTCCTCGCTCGATGATCCTTCCCTGTTCCAGAACCATGATACAGTCGCTGTTGCGGACCGTGCTGAGCCTGTGGGCGATGACGAACGTGGTACGCCCCTTCATCAGAGAATCCATACCGCGCTGAACCAGCATTTCCGTTCTGGTATCGATGCTGGAAGTTGCCTCATCCAGAATGAGTACCGGCGGGTCTGCGACCGCCGCTCTGGCAATGGCGAGAAGCTGTCGCTGCCCCTGGGAGAGGTTGGCGCCGTCCCCGGTCAGGAACGTCTGATATCCATTTGGCAGCCTCTTGATAAAACCGTGGGCGTTGGCAAGTTTTGCCGCTGCAATGCAGTCTTCATCGGTGGCATCCAGTTTTCCATAACGGATATTTTCCATGACGGTTCCGGTAAACAGGTGGGTATCCTGCAGTACGATGCCAAGGGAACGGCGCAGGTCGGCTTTTTTGATCTTGTTGATATTGATGCCGTCATAGCGGATCTTGCCATCTTGGATATCATAAAAACGATTGATCAGGTTTGTGATCGTTGTCTTGCCTGCGCCGGTGCTGCCGACAAAGGCGATCTTCTGCCCCGGCGTCGCGAACATCCTGATGTTGTGAAGTACGATCTTATCGTCGCTGTAGCCAAAGTCCACATCATCAAAGATGACATCGCCGGTCAGCTCCGTATAAGTGACAGTGCCGTCTGCCTGGTGGGGATGTTTCCATGCCCACATGCCGGTCCGTTCTTTGCACTCCTGAATATTACCCCCGGCGTCCTTTCTGGCGCGGACAAGCGTCACATATCCTTCGTCCACTTCCGGTGTTTCATCCATCAATTTGAAAATGCGGTCGGCGCCCGCGAGAGCCATCACCACCGAATTCAGCTGCTGGCTGACCTGAGCGATCGGCTGATTAAAGTTTCTGTTGAGGGTCAGGAAGGAGACCAGTGTGCCGATGGTCAGTCCCATGTTGCCGTGGATGGCGAGGAGGGCGCCTGCGATGGCGCAGACCACATAGCTGATATGCCCGAGCTGGGCGCTGAGCGGCATCAAAATATTGGCGAATTTGTTGGCGTTGTTGGCGCTGTCCCGAAGACGGTCGTTAAGCTCCCGGAAGCCGGCAAGGCTTTCCTCCTCGTGACAAAATACTTTAACCACCTTTTGTCCTTCCATCATTTCTTCTATATAGCCGTTTACTTTGCCGATATCCTGCTGCTGTGCCATGAAATATCGTCCCGAGAGTGAGGCGACGTTGCGGGTTATGAGGAGCATGACGCCCACCATGACCAGCGTGACGATGGTCAACGGGATGTTCAGATAGACCATGCTGAAAAGCACGCTGATCAGGGTGATCAGGCTGGAGGCGAGCTGGGGAAGGCTTGCGCCGATCAGCTGCCGCAGCGTATCCACGTCGTTGGTGTAGACAGACATGATATCTCCGTGAGGATGGGTGTCGAAATATTTGATCGGCAGGGATTCCATCCTGGCAAATAATGTGACACGAATGTCATGTAAAGCGCCCTGGCTGACCCTGACCATGATCTGATTGTAACCCCAGGAGCACAGGATGCCGATCAGATAGATACCGGCCAGTTTTATCAGCGCGCTCTTTAACGGACCAAAGTCCGGGGAACTGACGCCGATCATCGGCATAATATAGTCGTCGATCAGAGACTGAATGAACAGTGTGCCCCGCACCGTGGCGAGGGAGGAGCCCAGGATGCAGAGAAGCACAATGATAACGGGAAAGGCGTATCGCCCCATAATAAATTTTGTGAGCCGCTTTATTAAAAGCCCGGTGTTCTCCAGCCTGGGTTTGGGACCGTGGGCGCCCCGTCTGCCGGGACCGTGTACTACTTTCGCCTGTGCCATTACAGAGCACCTCCTCTCTGATCAAAATCACCGCCGCCCTTTGTCTGGCTCTCATAAACTTCACGGTAGATCGCGTTATTTTGCAGCAGGTTTTCATGAGTGTCAAAACCGTCGATCCTGCCGTCCTCCAGGACGATGATGCGGTCTGCGTCCTGAATGCTGGAAATTCTCTGGGCGATGATAAATTTGGTGGTGCCCGGAATTTCCTCCCGGAAAGCCTGCCGGATGCGGGCATCCGTCGCCGTATCCACGGCGGAGGTGGAGTCATCCAGAATCAGTATTTTCGGTTTTTTCAGGAGAGCGCGGGCAATACAAAGACGCTGCTTCTGACCGCCGGAGACATTGGAACCGCCCTGCTCAATGTAGGTTTCATACCCGTCGGGGAACTGTTCGATAAATTCATCCGCGCAGGCGAGGCGGCACACGCGCCTGCAGTCGTCCAGGGTGGCGTTTTTGTCCCCCCAGCGCAGATTATCCAGGATCGTACCGGAGAACAGAACATTTTTTTGCAGGACCACGGCAACCTCGTTTCGGAGAGTGTCCAGGTCATAGCGGCGCACGTCGAGGCCGCCCACCTTTACACTGCCTGCCGAAACGTCGTAAAGCCTGCTGATCAGGTTCACAAGGCTGGATTTGGCGGAACCGGTCCCGCCGATGATGCCGATGGTCTCTCCGGCGCGTATATGCAGATCGATGTGGTTCAACACCTGATCGGAGGATTTATTTTCAGAGGATGTGTTTGCTCTGGAGTAGGAGAAGTACACGGCGTCAAAATCCACGCTGCCGTCGGGCACTTCCATTACCGCGTTCTCCGGGCTCACGAGATCCGGCGATTCGTTCAATACTTCCACCACACGCCGCGCGCTGGCAGCGGCAAGGGTCAGCATCACAAAGATCATGGAGAGCATCATCAGGCTCATCAGGATGGACATGACGTAGGAAAACAGTGTAGTAAGTTCTCCGGTGGTCAGACTTCCCGCGGTGATCATCTGCGCCGCAAGCCAGGAGAGGGATAACATACAGGAGTAGACGGCGAGCATCATGACGGGACCGTTATTAGCCACAACGGTTTCCGCCCGCACAAACATTTTGTAGATGCCGCCTGCCGCCGCTTTGAATTTCTCGTTTTCGTGCTCTTCCCGCACAAACGCCTTGACGACGCGGATCGCTGATACATTCTCCTGTATGCTGGCATTTAAATCATCATATTTTTCAAAAACTTCATTAAAATACTTCATTGCTCTGGAGATAATGAGACCGAGCAAAACCACCAGAATTGCCAGTGCGGCCACAAATACCATGCTCAGCCTGGCGCTGATGGAAAAGGCCATGACAAGAGAAAAGATCAGAGTCAACGGCGCCCGAAAACACATGCGGAGGATCATCTGGTACGCGTTCTGCAGATTGGTCACATCTGTGGTCAGGCGGGTGATCAGACCTGCCGTGCTGAATTTATCGATGTTGGAAAAGGAAAATTTCTGGATGTTGGTGTACATGGCATCTCTCACATTGCAGGCAAATCCGGAGGATGCCTGCGCCGCATATTTTCCGGCCAGCACGCCGAATAAAAGTCCCAAAAAGGCAAGCAAAAGCATATATCCTCCGTAGCGGTAAATATCCGGCATGCTTCCTGTCTGGATGCCCTTGTCGATCAGAGCACCCATTGCTCTCGGGAGAAGAATATCCACAACAACTTCCAGCGCCATAAAAAAGGGCGTCAAAAAAGAAGAAAGCTTATATTGCTTCACCTGTGCTGCCAATGTTTTGATCATAATATCGCCTCGCGTCTGAATTTTGGTAATAGCTGTTATTTTAACACCAATTTGTGTCAAATCAATGAAAAAAAGATAAGATAACTATAAATTTCCGGAAAAATCCCGCTGTGCGAGCTGTTTTTGCAGATCCTCCAGATCTTTTCCGGAGAGATTGTCGAGAATGGTTTTCTGTATCCTGCTCTGAACAGTGGCGGCAATTTCGGTTGTACTCATTTTTTCGTACTCTTCATAATAGAGGGGGGGAAGAAAATGCACCTGGGTTTCCACGGCGCCGAGACCTCTGCCCTCGAAGGCTTTCCAGGAGTTGATAATGGCAACGGGTACAATGGGAGCCTTTGCCTTCTGGGCACACTTAAAAGAGCCTCCCTTAAATTCGCAGACCATGTTGTGATTATCTGTGTAGCCGCCCTCCGGAAAAATCAGGAAATTTTTGTGATCCTCTTTGATCTCCCGGGTAATTTCCTTCATGATTTTAAGTCCCTGCCTCATATCGTCGAGTACAAGCCGCTTGCTCTCCAGAAGATCGAGAAACTGAGCGGTCAGCATCACATGAGAGCGGGCCTCGTCCATCACAATACTGCAGGGCTGTTCGTGCATATCCACAATGCCGAGCGCGTCATATTTTCCCTGATGGTTGGAATACAGAACATAGCCGTTTTTCTTCGGCAGATTTTCGAGACCGTAGGCTTTTGTGGTGATTCTGCCTGTGTGCTGCATCTGATGCACCACCCATTTTGCGTAGGCGTATCGCTCCTCCAGCGTGTACCTCGCAGGGCGGTTTGCCCTGTAGCGCATCATGGGTATAATATAAGGTCCCTTCCAACAGTTTAACAGGATAACATAGAAAAATCGAAGCATATAAAAAGAATCCCCCTGAAAGAACAGTATAAAGAAAAAAACGGGATTTGTAAAGTTTCTAAAATGTGCGGCTGTGTTTAGAGGGTGGATGACTGTGATTTGCTTGACAAAAGACAACCGTCAACGTAGAATAATAAAACAGAAAATATTCTGTTGTTATAGTAAAAACAGGAGTTTGACAGACGGGGGAGTATATTTTGAATATATATTTTATAAATCATAAAGTTAACAGAACGTGTTTGAGTAGTATTATATTAGGCGGAAGTATAATTATTTTAACGCTTCCTTTACTTTTGGGAAGTTTTTATGCGCTGCCTTCAGCGGATGATTTTTCCAATGCGAATGATGTGTATAATTTTTTGCAGAATCACAATTCTTTTATTGCGGCATGTAAGATGACCTGGAGCACATACCTGACTTGGCAGGGAACTTTTACAGGCTGTTTTTTTATTTATTTTTTCAGACCTTTTGAGATGATGGGACTTATTGGTCTGAGACTTTTTTTGTGTTTGAATGTGGTGCTTCTTTTGGGGAGTATTCTTTGGTTTGGTCATCATTTAACAAAAAATCTGTTTGGATTAAAAAACAGAAATTGCCTGCTTTTATTTGATCTGGTTCTTGTCTTTGTATCCTTTATGGTATGCAGGGGCGGACAGGAAATATTTTACTGGTATACGGGAGCATGTGTTTATACAATGCCCATAAGTTTAACATTTTGCTGTTTCGCCTTTTATCTTAGGTTTTTATGGGAAAAGAAATCCAGGATCAATATGATAGTATTATGTATTCTGGCATTTATGACAAGCGGCGGCGTATTACAGACAACGGCAATATTGTGCTATGGAATGCTGACAGCATGGGGGTGTTATTTTTATACACATAAAAACAGAGATGGAATATTGGCGGGAGTCCCCTTTATGGCGGCGCTGGCAGGAGCATTGATAAATGCGTTGGCACCAGGGAATTTTGTCAGACATTCCAATATAGAGGAAGGGATACATATTTTCCGCGCGATAAAAAATGTATTTTTGTTGACAGTATCCTGGGTAAAGGGTATTTTGATGTGGGATCTCTGGCTGTATCTGATGATTCTATGTGTGATGTTGGGGCTTTACATGGTAAAGAAACATGTGACCAGAGACAGAAAACATTACCCGATCGCATTTTTTGTTATTTTTTTTGTTGGCATGATGATTTCTTTGTTTCCGGTTTGCCTTGGATATGGAGGAGACAGTCTGGCGCCCAGAAATGTATACATTTGTGACCTTTACCTTGGAGTTGGGGGGGCGGTATGCGCATTGGAATTTGGCGGATGGCTCGGTCAGGAGAAGGGATATCTGATCAGCAAAGAAGGATTTTTCCTGACATTTATATGCGTTATGCTCATCTTTTTCAAAACAGGAGAGTATGGAAAATTATTTGAGGAAGCCGCCGGAAAAACGTTTTATCAATTGCGCTCAGGAGAAATAAAAAGCTGCTCGGAGGAATGGCTTATTATACTGGATGAAATTGAAAACAGCGAGGAACAAAATGTTGTTGTACAAGTCCCGGAGATTCCGGGGACGATTCTGAAAACGCCGGGGTTAAGCGAAGATGAGAACTGGTGGGTTAATCAGGCTGTTGCACAATATTATGGGAAGGATACAGTGGCGATCAGACCCATGGAGAAATAGAAAATTTTAGGAAGAAAGATATTGGAGGAAAGTAAATTGTCAGAACATGCGGAAGTTAAAATGCTCGAATTTCCCCAACGGGGTGATGAGCGGGGGCATTTAGTCATTGTGGAAGGAATGAAAGATATACCTTTTGATATTAAGCGGGTTTTTTATATATATGGTTCAGATTCGGAAGTGATTCGGGGGCAGCATGCAAATAAAAGGACAGAATTTGTTTTGATTAATATTTCCGGGCAGAGTAAGGTGCGGATAAAAGACGGGAGAGGCGGGGAAGAAGTTTTCTTGCTGGACAGACCCCATACAGGAATATATTTACCACGGCTTATCTGGAAAGATATGTATGATTTTAGTACTGATTCCATTCTTTTATGCCTGGCGTCGGAGCATTACGATCCGGAAGAATATATCAGGGATTACGGAGCTTTTACAGAGTATGTAAGAGAAGAAAGGGATGTGGAATGAAAATATCGGTGGTGATACCTGTCTACTATAACCAGGACAATTTGGGGCCTTTGTATCACGATATACAGAAAAAATTATATATACATGAAGAGTATGACTGGGAACTTGTTCTGGTTAATGACGGCTCACAGGATAATAGCTATGCGGTTATGGAAGAATTGGCTGAAAAGGATGAGCGAATAAGAATTTATAAGCTTTCCCGTAATTTTGGATCCCACGCCGCTATCCTATGTGGGCTTTCTAAGTGCAGCGGGGATTGTGCGGTAGTGAAGACAGCTGATTTACAGGAACCCACTGAAATGATAGTGGATATGGTGGAAAGTTGGAAAAAAGGAAATAATGTAGTGCTCGCCGTCAGAAAAGAGCGGGATGAAAGAACGGGACAAAAACTTTTTGCAAATTTATATTACTGGCTGGTAAGGAAAACGTCCCTCCCAACGATGCCAAAAGGAGGCTTCGATGTATATTTGATAGATAGAAAAGTGATCAATGTGTTGATGGCATTGGACGAAAAGAACAGCGCATTGACAGGACAGATACTGTGGAGTGGATTTAAAACGGATAAAATATATTATACTCGTCTTCGAAGAGAAATAGGAAAGAGTCGATGGACATTGCGGAAAAAAATTCGTTTGGTAACAGATACATTGTTTAGTTTTTCAACCCTTCCGATTACAATTGTTTTTGTCATCGGTGTTATATCCTGCCTGGGGGCAGCGGTTTGGGCAGTGCTGGTATTTATCTTTAAATTAATGGGCCTTATTGGTGTCAATGGCTGGACAACTCTGTTTATATTTAATTTGTTCAGTTTTGGTGTCACAATGTTGACGCTGGGGATTCTCGGAGGATATTTATGGAGAACGTTTGATGCTTCGAGAAACAGACCGCCTTATATTGTGGAGGAAGATAATGAGAGAGAAAGGCAGTAAATTGTTTCATAGCAAAACGATTGCATATGCGGCAGGAGTTCTTTCTATTTTAGTATTGCATTATTTCGGACGAATCAGAGAATATCCTTATGATGCAGGTGTGTATTGGCATGAAGGATCTCTATATGGATTAGAAAAATTCAGTATATACAATTATAATTATCCGTTGAGAGGCTATTTGTTCCCATTGTTTACCTATGCTATCCGCAAACTGGCTTTTGAGGGATTGGGAACGGAAAGAAAAGTTTTTTGTGTTGTTACAAGCCTGCTGTATTCTTTTTTCTTTATGATACTGCTACCTCAAATTTTAAAGATTATGTTTGAAATTATTGTCCCGTTGTGGAGTCGATTGATTTTTACGGCTGTGTGTATCATTATGTTTCGCGGGATGATTTTGTATCCGTTGACGGATCTGTTTGGGCTTATGTGTATGTGTATTGCCATTTATTTTTATTTGATGCTGATGCAGGACAGGGTAAAGAAAAGAGCAGTGCGGGTACTATATGCGATAGGCATGGGTATGGCATTAGGGGGGGCATATTATGTCCGACCAGTCTATCTGATAACCTGGATTGCGTTTGCAGGAATTATGCTGTTTGAAGTAATCAGGACAAAAAAATGGATATTACTGTTTGGAGTGATTGGAATATTCCTTATAGCTATGCCGCAGGTATGTATTAACCATAAGCATTTTAATACATGGAGCCCTATGATTCAAACACAGCTGCACTTTGGAGAATCATTATATTTGAGTCAGCTGGAGTGGGGAGTCAGCATGCAGAAATATGAGACAAACATAGATGATACTGTAGAAGATATCCCTGCCGGGATGGTTTTTGAGGATTTGACAGGAAAAGAAATTTTAGAAGAGGAGGGAGGAATAGATTCATATTTTTCATATGTTAGATTTTGTTTTAGACATCTTGCAGATATGGCTTGCATCTACTTAAAGCATATATTTAATGGAATGGATATTGTATATCCGATGATTTATATAAAAAATGTATTCTGTAATCGATTTGTTACGCAGCTGATAAACTATACATTAATATTTTTTGGTATAGAAGGATTGTTATTTTTTATAAAGAAAAAGTGCTGGAATCGTTTGATAGTAAGCATGGCTGTTACTTATTGTCTTCCAATTTTATTGGTGGTACCGACAGCGGTTGAAACGCGGTTTTTTGTAGGAGCGCATATAGTTTTATATTTGTTTGGGGTAGCAGCATTGACAAATCGGGACTGGTGGAATAAATTTGTGCTGTATAAGTGGAAAAAAGTGGGGATTTATATCTTGTTTCTTGGAATTTGTTTTCTTTTAAACAGTCAAACATTTAATTGTTATGGCATTCCGCTTTGGTAAAAAATTTAAAAGTACAGTTTATATTTAGAGAAAAGGGAGAAGAAATTTTGCTTAGAAAGTTGAAAAGGAAAGATGCTGCCGGAATGTTGGAGTGGATGCATGACCCGGAGGTTCAAAAGGGTCTTCGAATGAATGCGTTAGAGAAAACAGAGGAAGATGCAATTAAATTTATTGAAGAGGCAACGACTGAACCGGTAGAAGGGGGCAGTGTGCATTTTGCAATAGTGAATGAAAGCGATCAGTATGAAGGTACAATCAGTTTAAAAAACTTTAATTTTCAGGCAGGAAATGCGGAATATGCGATTTGCCTTAGAAGCAGCGCTCAACATAAAGGGGCAGCTGCCCAGGCGACAAAGGAAATACTGAAGCTTGCATTTCAGAAATATAACCTGGAGAGAGTTTATTTAAGTGTTTTGTCAGATAATATGAAAGCTCTTCAAATGTATGAAAAAGCCGGATTTATTTATGAAGGCGAGCTCAGACGGCACTTGTTTTTAAACGGTGAATATAAAAATTTAAAATGTTATAGTATGTTAAAAGAAGAATATCAAAAACTGCTTGAACAGAAATGATAAGGGGTGCAAATGAAAGACCGAAAAAAATATATCCTGGCTTTAGATCAGGGAACGACCAGTTCCCGGTGTATCCTGTTTGACAAGAGCGGAAATATCTGCAGTATGGCGCAGAAAGAATTTACACAGTATTATCCGAAACCCGGATGGGTGGAACATGACCCGATGGAGATATGGTCCTCTCAGCTTGCGGTGGCGGCTGAGGCTATAGCGAGACTGGGGGCAAAAGCGGAAGATATCGAGGGCATCGGTATCACAAACCAGCGGGAGACAACGATCGTATGGGACAGGGAGACCGGAAAGCCGGTATATCCTGCCATTGTGTGGCAATGCCGCCGAACGGCGGACCGCATTGATGCATTGATAAAAGAGGGTTTTGACAAGACTGTGAGGGAGAAGACAGGGCTCATACCGGATGCCTATTTTTCCGCCGGAAAAATAGAATGGATCCTGCGAAATGTTGAGGGGGCAAAGAAAAAGGCGGAAGAGGGAAAACTTTTATTCGGAACGGTTGACACCTGGCTGATCTGGAAGCTGACGAAAGGCGCGGTACATGTGACGGATTATACCAACGCTTCCAGGACGATGCTGTTCAATATCCATACGTTAAAGTGGGATGAAGAGCTTCTCACTTATTTTGGCATTCCCCGGAGCATGCTGCCGGAGGTGAAGCCGTCCAGCTGCATCTATGGCTATACAGACAGTGGATTGGTGGGCGGGGAGATCCCCATCGCGGGCGCGGCGGGAGATCAACAGGCGGCGCTGTTCGGGCAGTGCTGCTTTGAGGAAGGAGACGTAAAAAATACTTATGGGACAGGCAGTTTTATTCTGATGAACACAGGGAAAAAGCCTATTACGTCGAGGAACGGACTTCTGACAACGATCGCCGCATGCGCGGGGGAGGACGTGGAGTATGCGCTGGAGGGCAGTGTTTTCGTGGCGGGCGCGCTGATCCAATGGCTGAGAGATGAGCTGCGTCTATTCAGGAAAGCGGCGGAATCGGAGGAATACGCGAAAAGAGTGTCGGATACCGCGGGGGTGTACATTGTGCCGGCGTTTACCGGGCTGGGGGCGCCCTACTGGAATCCGTATGCCAGAGGCACTGTCGTGGGGCTGACAAGGGGATGCAGCAAAGAACATTTCATCCGTGCGGCGTTGGAATCGATAGCTTACCAGTCGGCGGATGTGATGCGCGCTATGGAAGAAGACGCGGAAATAAAAATAAAGGGCCTGAAGGTGGACGGCGGAGCAAGCGCCAACGACTTTTTGATGGGATTTCAGGCGGATATTATAGATATCAGAGTGGACAGGCCTGTATGTATTGAGACGACCGCACTGGGCGCCGCCTATCTGGCGGGGCTTGCCGTGGGTTACTGGAAGGACAGGCGGGAGATACGGGAAAACTGGCAGAAAGCGAACAGCTTTTGGCCGACAATGGAGGAAAAAGAAAGAGAGCGACTGCTGAGAGGCTGGAAAAAAGCGGTGGACTGCGCACTGCTTCAGACGAGGGAGGATTAGGCGGGATGTATTTTTATATCATGGCTTTTCAGATCGTCTGTATTTTGGTTTCCGGGATCTGCCTGTACCTTGCCGCATCCGGGGAGGAATTCCGCAGAGAAAAATGCGGTATGCCTGTCTTATCCATACTTTGCGGCATTTTTCTGATGGAGATGAGTTATGGATTCTATTTGCAGGCGACGGCGATGGCAGGGCTGCAGACGGCGGAGAAGATATGCCTTTTGGGCAAGCTGTTTACGGCGGTCGGCCTGTTTGTGACATGTGTGTCATTGTCGGGCAAGGACAGTGGGATTGTGAAGGCGTCGGCCGGCATTCTGGGATTGACGGCAGCAGTATTTTTCTTTTTCGATAATTTTTTCAGGCTTCTCTATATTGAACAGGAATTTTTGCAGAACCAGTATTTCTATTATATAGAGACGGAACTGACAGGAATGGGAGAAATCTTTTATTTGGCGCTGCGATGCGCGCCGCTTTTGGGAGTGTTGTGGTTTATTTTCTGGAAAAAGGAGAAAATGCCGGCCGAAAAATGGTTTTTGGCGGCGGTGCTTTTTTTATGGACGGTTTCGGCATTGTGCCGGGATAGAGCATTTTTACGGCACTATGATGCGGATATGCCGGTAGGGGCTGCCCTTTGTGTCTGTATGGTAATTTTTGTGGCGTGGAAAACAAAAAGGGTGTATACTGAGTAATATTGAAATTCATAAATGATAAAAGAAAGGAATATAATATGCTGGTACAGAAGTATAGAGATATGTTAGGTAATAAATCGGTGATCCGTTCCCTCTCGGAGTTTGCGACGGCGAGAGGGAAGGAGATTGGTTATGAGAATGTGTTTGATTACAGTCTGGGGAACCCCTCTGTGCCTGTACCGCAGGAATTTACGGATGTGATGATCAGATTGCTGCAGGAAAAGAATCCGATGGAACTGCACGGCTACAGTCCAAGTCTGGGAATAACTTCCGTCAGGGAAAAGATCGCAGCGTCTCTGGAGAGGCGTTTCGGACTCCCCTATCGGGCGGAGCACATCTTTCCCACATCCGGTGCTGCGGGGGCGATCGCTCATGCGGTGCGATGCGTGACAGAGCCGGACGATGAGGTATTGACCTTTGCACCCTATTTTCCGGAGTACGGACCGTATATCAATCTGACAGGAGCAAAATTGAAAGTCGTCCCGGCGGATACAAAGAACTTTCAGATCCATTTTGAAGCCTTTGCGGAGATGCTCACTGAGAAAGTGATGGCGGTGTTGATCAACACGCCGAATAACCCCTCCGGCGCAGTATATTCCACAGAGACGATAAAGAAGCTGGCGGAGATCTTGAGAGAAAAATCAAAACAGTACGGTCATGAGATATATCTGATTTCCGATGAACCCTACCGTGAGATTTTATTTGAAGGGGTGGATGCGCCGTATGTGGCGGCATATTACGAAAATACTTTAACCTGTTATTCCTTCTCAAAGTCGCTGTCCCTGCCGGGAGAGCGTATCGGTTATGTGGCGGTGAATCCCGCCTGTGAGGACGCGGCTGCGATCGTGCAGATGTGCGGGCAGATTTCCAGAGGAACAGGGCATAATTGTCCGTCCTCGATTATCCAGCTGGCGGTGGCAGAGACGATAGACATGACAGCCGATCTGTCCGTCTATGAGACGAACATGAAGATTCTGTACAGGGAACTGACAGACCTTGGCTTTACCTGTACAAAGCCCGGAGGAACATTCTATATTTTCCCGAAGGCGCTGGAGGAGGACGCGGTGTCTTTCTGCAATAAAGCGCTGAAATACGATCTGATTCTCGTGCCCAGCGACAGTTTTGGATGTCCGGGATTTTTCAGGATGGCATACTGTATCGATACGGAGAAGGTGGAGCGCTCACTGCCCGCGCTGAGAAAGTTTGTGGAACGGGAGTACAGATAAAAGTAATTGGAAGGAGTAATCTATGCTTGACATTTTAAAGGCCGTATTATTCGGCATTGTAGAAGGAATCACGGAATGGCTTCCGATCAGCAGCACGGGTCATATGATCCTGGTGGAAGAATTTGTAAAGATGAACGTGTCGGAGGAGTTCTGGAATCTGTTTCTGGTGGTCATTCAGCTGGGAGCTATTATGGCGGTGGTGCTCCTGTTCTGGAAAAAGATATGGCCTTTCGGCAAAAAGAAAAAGAGCGGCAAATTTTATATAAAGACGGATATCATTATGTTGTGGTTAAAGATAGTCGTAGCGTGCGTGCCGGCGGCGATCGTGGGCGTACTTTTTGATGATAAGCTGGATGAACTCTTTTATCACCCCTGGTGCGTGGCGATCGCACTGATCGTGTTCGGTATCGCTTTTATTATCATAGAAAACAGGAATAAACATATGACGCCGCGCATAACAAAGTTAAAGGACATCAGTTTTCAGACAGCTGCGCTGATAGGGGTATTCCAGCTTATCGCGGCGATTTTCCCGGGAACTTCCCGTTCGGGGGCAACTATTGTGGGGGCTCTGCTGATCGGGGTATCCAGGACCGTGGCGGCGGAATTTACATTTTTCCTGGCGATTCCGGTTATGTTTGGGGCAAGCCTGTTGAAGATTATGAAGTTTGGCCTTGCTTTTACCGGAACGGAACTGGTGCTGCTGGTGGTCGGTATGGTGGTGGCATTTTTGGTATCCATGCTGGTGATCCGTTTCCTGATGGGTTATATCAGAAAACATGATTTCAAAGTCTTCGGATGGTACAGGATTGTCCTCGGAGCAACGGTTTTACTATATTTTGCGTTAAAATAAAGTTGACAAACAGTATGTATGGGTATAGACTGAGAACGGTATGATATTTTTCTGAAGCGATATGCGGTTATGCGCTGTTTACACAGATCGCTCTTTTACTATTGAAGCAGCGCAGGAATGAGGTAGATTATGGAAGAGACCAAAAAGACGACAGCGACGGCAAAAAAGACAGCATTGAAAGAAACAGCAAAAGATACAGCAAAAAAGGCAGTTGAGGCGGCGGCTCCCGCAGCCAAGGCAGTAAAAGAGGCGGCGGCGCCTGCGGCGAAAGCGGTAAAGGAAGCGGCGGCTCCTGCAGCAAAGGCAGTGAAGAAGGAAGCGGCAAAGGCAAAAACTGCGGTAAAGAAAGCGGCACCGAAGAAAGCGGCAGTGAAGAAAGAAGTTGAGACAACGGTCAGCGTACAGTTCTCCGGCAAGTCCTACACGACACAGGAACTGGTTGCGATCGCGAAGGACGTGTGGAAGTATGACTTAAAGCAGAAGGTTTCCGACTTCAAGAGTGTGGAGCTGTACGTGAAGCCCGAGGAGAATCAGGCTTACTATGTTATCAATGGAGAGCATACGGGAAGCTTCTTTATCTAAAGGATGGCAAGCAGCGGCTATTGTGTTAAAACAAAACATATTATGGTATAGAAAACCGGGAAGAATAATAGAGATGTCTTTCCGGTTTTTCTGTTGTATCAAATGTTGGCACAGCTTGTACATTTTTGGTCAGCATGATAAAATTAAGACAATAATGATCGGAAAAATTTGAGTAAACAGTAGAACTCTGCATTGGAAAGGGGGAGATTCGGGGTGAGCTTATATCGCATTATGCTGGTGGATGACGAGGAGGAAGTCCGCAAAGCCATGATCCGCAAGATGGACTGGGAAAAGTTGGGCTTCACGGTGGCAGGGGATGCCGAAAACGGTGAGGATGCGCTGGAGAAGCTGGAGCAGCTGGAACCGGATGTTGTGATGACGGATATCCGAATGCCGTACATGGACGGGCTGACACTGGTCGCCCGGATCCGGGAGAAATATCCTTCTATTAAGATTCTTATTTTTTCCGGCTACGACGATTTTGAATACGCAAAACAGGCAATAAAGTACAGGGTGACGGAGTACATTCTGAAACCGGTCAACGGTGAAGAGCTGGCGGAGATTCTGAGACGGGTGAGAATCAGTCTGGATGAAGAGATCGAAGAGCGGCGCAATATCAGTATGCTTCAGAAAAGCTATGAAGATTCTCTGCCGATGTTGAGAGAGGTGTTTTTAAACGACCTGGTGAGCCGTGGCGCGGATATATCCGCCATGGCGCCGAAACTCAGGGAGTATGGCGTTGATATTCTGGACGCCCGCAAATGGCTGGCGGCAGTGATCCATGTGGAGCGCATGGAACAGGCGGAGGGGCAGGAACTTTTCCGGCATCAGGAACTGATTCCTATCTCCGTGAGAAAATTGGTGGAGGACCATCTGAAAACCTTTGGGAGGTTTACCGTGTTCAATTCCGCGGAGGGGATCACGCTGATCGCGGCGGTGGATGGAGACAATTCGGAGACCGGATTGATCAACCTTCTGGATGATATCTGCAAGGAGAGCAGGCGTATGCTGGGGGTTTCCATTACGGTCGGCGTGGGACACAGCTGCGATACGCTGCAGGAGATCAGCCGTTCCTACCAGACGGCGGTGGACGCGCTGGGATACCGGGCCATCGTGGGCGGCGGCAGAACGATCTACATCAACGATGTGGAGCCTGTGAACCGGGGAAAACTGCAGTTTGAGACCAAGGAGGAGGCGGAGCTGACGGCAGTCATCAAATTCGGGACGGAGGATCAGATCGGGGATATGCTGCGGGGTTTTGCGGCCCGCATGGATGACGCGAAGGTCCACGCCAACCAGTATCAGGTCTATATGCTGACTATTGTGAACTGTCTGATCCGATTGATGCAGCAGTATGACCTGAAAATGAGCGATATGTTCGACTCGGAAGAGCACTATGCGGATATTATAAAAAGGATATGCCGCAGGGAAAGTTTTGCGGAGGAGATGATCCCCATGGCATGCCGCATGAACGAAGCGCTGAATCAGGCGAGGGATAACACCACAAGGAAGGTGATCGTGGAGGCGAAGGAATATATTCAGGAAAACTTTGCGGATCCGGAGCTGTCCGTGGACGTGCTCTGCCGTTACCTGCACATGAGCCCTGCCTATTTCTCCACTGTCTTTAAGAAGGAGACAGGACAGACCTATGTCAATTATCTGACGGAAGTGCGCCTGCAGAAGGCGGAGGAACTGCTGGAAAAGACGGACGATAAAACCTATGAGATCGCGCAGAAAGTAGGCTATCAGGAACAGAATTATTTCAGCTACGTGTTTAAGAAGCGGTACGGCGTATCGCCCACGAAATACAGAGGAACCAGAGGAAATGGATAGAGGGATATGGACCGGATTGTGGAAAAGGGTCAGTATCCGGTATACAATATTTATTTATTTTACCGTCAGCGCACTGGTGGCAATGCTGCTTGGCGGTGTGGCGCTCTATGAGCAGATGTCAAGACAGCTTGCGGCGACGGTGCAGGAGGAGAGTCAGGCAGTGCTCAGCCAGGTGAATCGTTCGGTGGACTCCTATCTCAGAACCATTATGAAATTGTCGGACAGTCTCTATTACGGCGTCATAAAAAATGCGGATCTCTGGACGGAGGAAGTCAACGATCAGATCACGCTCCTGTATGACAATAACAAAGACAGTATAGCGAATATCGCCCTTTTTTCTCAGGAGGGGGAGCTTCTGGAGGCGGTGCCCGCAGCGCGCATAAAGACCGGTTTTGACGTGACGCAGGAGGAGTGGTTCGACAACACGCTGGAGCGGACGGACAATCTGCATTTTACAACGCCCCATGTACAGTATATCTTCGACAATAAGGAGCAGCAGTACAGGTGGGTGATCACCCTCACCCGCGCGGTGGAGATCACCCACGGGACATCCACGGAGCAGGGAATCCTGTTGATCGATATCCGTTACAGCAGCTTACAACAGATACTGGAGGATATCTCTATCGGCAACCAGGGATACCTCTATATGATCGGCAGCGATGGGGAGCTGATCTATCACCCGCAGATGCAGCTCATTGAGACGGGACAGATGAGTGAGAATATCTCGGCCGCGATAGAGTACAGAGACGGGAATTACCATGAGGAATATAAGGGGGAGAGCCGCAATGTCAGTGTGAAATCGGTGGGATATACGGGCTGGAAACTTCTGAGTGTCACACCGGAGAAGGGACTGTCGCTGAGCAACTTAAAGATGCGTCTCTTCGTGGCCTTTGTGGCGGCCGCCTTTCTGTTTGTGCTGGTGATGATCAACGCATTCATCTCTTCCCGCATCACGAATCCGATCCAGGAGCTGGAGAAATCGGTCAACGCCATTGAGGCGGGGGAGCTGGACACGGAGGTTTACACCGGCGGTTCCTACGAGATCGAGCATCTGGGCCGCTCTATCGGTGATATGGCAAAGCGGATCAAGGCGTTGATGCAGGACATTGTGGCGGAGCATGAATCCAAGCGGAAGAGCGAGTTTGATACCCTGCAGTCCCAGATCAATCCGCACTTTCTGTACAATACGCTGGATATCATCGTATGGATGATCGAGAATGAGCGGAGACAGGAGGCGGTCAAGGTGGTGACGGCACTCGCCAGGTTTTTCCGTATAAGCCTCAGCAAAGGAAAGAGTATTATTACAGTGCGCGATGAGCTGGAGCACGTGCGAAACTATCTGACGATCCAGCAGATGCGGTTCAAAAATAAGTTTATCTATGAGATTGAAGCGGGGGAGGACGTGATGGATCTTGCCTGTCTGAAGTTGATGTTGCAGCCCCTTGTGGAAAATGCGATCTATCACGGTATGGAATTTATGGATGGTGACGGTGAGATCCATGTGCGGGTCAAAAAAGAGCAGGGAGAGCTGTGGCTTGAAGTCTGTGATAACGGGCTGGGAATGACAGCGGAGCAGGTGGAAAATCTTCTCAGCGAGAAGCCGCAGGCATCCTCCCGCCGGGGCTCCGGGATCGGTGTGAAAAATGTGAACGAACGGATCCGGCTGTATTTCGGGGAGGCGTACGGCCTTGTGATCGAGTCGGAACCGGATGAGGGAACCGTTATCCGCTGCCATCTGCCTGCGGAAATTTATACGGAGACGATGGAGAAGGATCAGACATGATTGGGAAACGGGGAAAATTGCTGATAGTTTTATATATGATATTTTTGGTCATTCTGTTTTTGATGTGTTCGACGGATCTGATCATCCGGGAACCGGAGAAAGAAGTCTATCAGATTGCGGTGATCGTTGAGGATGCGAGGGATGATAATTACGGCAATTTCCGGAAGGGGATGGATCAGGCGGCGGTGGAGTTCAATGCGGACGTGCGCTTTATCACGCTCTATGAGGAGATGGATGCCGGACAGCAGTTGGATCTGATCGACAGGGAGCGACAGGACGGCGCGGATGCGCTGATCGTGGCGCCGGTGGATGAAAAGGTGCTGGCCGCCGCATCCGGAAAACAGGGGAGCGCTCCGATGGTTCTGCTCGGAATCGGGGAGCCGGAGGAGAAAACGGCGGCGGTTGTCGTCGATTACCGAAAGATGGGCGAACAGCTGGCGGAGGAGATGAAAAAGCGTATTCCCGCCGGCAGCCATGTGCTGATCCTGGCTGAGGCTCATGAGAGGAGCGCCACAGCGGAGGATTTTCTGCAGGGGGCGGAAGCGGTTCTGGAAGACGGCGGATATGATTGCCGGAGGGTAAGGCCGGAGGGAGAGGAGGGTTATCGGGAAGTGCTCGAAGCCCTGCCGGAGGGAAAGGCGGTGATTCTGGCAGGAACCCCTGAGGCTTTAGCGGAAGCGGGGGGGATTCTGGAGGAGGATCCTGTTCTCGCCGGCTGTGTGCAGGGCCTTTACGGGCGCGGAAGCACTATGGCGGCGCTGAACGACCTGGACAGCGGCGTTGTCACGGGAATCTGTGTGACGGATGAGTTCAGCAGAGGATACTTCAGCGTGCAGATGGCGATTGAAGCGCTGGAGAAAAGGGGCGGACACGACCCGCTGGTCATGGAATCCTACTATATAGAAAAGAAAGATTTGAGGAAATCGGAATATGAGAAGATGCTGTTTCCTATGGAGTAGTGGGAAGAAAAAGAAAATTCTGGCACTGCTGGCAGTGGTGTGCGCTTTTCTCACGGCGTGCCAGGGCCCGAGGGAGGAGGAGGAAAAGAACTCCATCCGCATCGGGATAAGCCTCTACAGAGGGGATGACACATTCATAAACAATATACGAAACGAACTGGAGGAGAAGGCGAAAGAATACGAGCAGGAGCACGGCATTAAAGTGACCCTCGACATTCAGGAGGCGAAGGGCAGCCAGAGTACGCAGAACAATCAGGTGGATCGGCTGATCTCTCTGGGATGCGATGTGCTGTGTATCAATCCGGTGGACCGCATGGACGCGACGGTGGTCATAGACAAGGCCATGACGGCGGGAGTGCCTGTCGTGTTTTTTAATCGTCAGCCGGTGGAGGAGGACATGAACCGCTGGGACAGGCTCTACTATATCGGTGTGGACGCAAAGGAGACAGGTATTCTCCAGGGACAGCTGATAGCGGATCTCTATCGGGAGCAGCCGGATCGGATAGACATAAATGATGACGGTGTCGTCAGCTATGTCCTGCTGGAGGGAGAGACAAACCATCAGGATGCGATGGTTCGCACGGAATGGTCTATACAGACTTTGAAGGACGAGGGTGTGCCGATCGAGAGGATAACCGGGGGGATTGCCAACTGGGAGCGCAGCCAGGCCTCCGCACTGATGGAGCAGTGGATCAGCAGCTGTCCGGATACCATAGAGCTGGTAGTCAGCAACAACGATGATATGGCGCTGGGGGCGATCGATGCCCTGGAGCGGGCGGGGATCGAAGGGGTGAACGTAGTCGGAATCGACGGGACAAATCCTGGGGTGGAGGCCATGGAGAACGGTAAACTTTTGGGTACGGTGTCCAGCAACAAGGAAGTATACGGCAGCGCGGTCATAGAACTTGCCGCCAGCTGCGCTCTCGGGGAACCTCTGCCGCAGGAATATCCGCTGACAGACGGCAGATACTACTGGATCCCGCAGGAGATACTGATCCAGGATCTGGAGGGCTGACTGCCGGAAAAGAGAAAAATTTTATATATAATCAAAGAAAATCTTATTGAAAACGGTGAGAAATTCCTCTATAATGGGCTTATGAGTGGTCATAATGTACAAATGAATGTATAATTATGCAGCTCAAACCAAAAAAACGCTCAAAAAGAGCAGAATAAAGGGAGGAAAAACCATGAAGAAAAAAATTGCGTTATTGTTAGTTGCCGCAATGACAGTTGCCAGCCTGGTAGCTTGCGGTAACAGCGCAGCGGATGCTCCGGCAGCAGCGGAGACAGAGGCTCCGGCTGAAGAAACACCGGCAGAAGAGACAGAGGCTCCGGCTGAGGAAGCAGCGGAAGCACCTGCGGCAGAAGCCGGCTCCGTAGCAGTATTCTACTACACCTACGGCGATACCTACATCTCCAGCGTGCGTTCCGCACTGGACGCAGCATTGGACGGCGCAGGCGTTGCATATCAGGATTATGACAGCAACAACAGCCAGACAACTCAGACAGAGCAGATCGATACAGCGATCGCTCAGGGTGCTAAGGTTCTGGTGGTAAACCAGGTAGATACAGGCTCCGATGACACAACAAAGAACATTATCGAAAAAGCGCAGGCAGCAGACATCCCGGTTATCTTCTTTAACCGTTCCGTAAGCGAAGAAGTAGTAACCGCTTACGACAAGGCTGTATTCGTAGGTACTGACTACGAAATGGCGGGCCACATGCAGGGCGAAATGATCGGTAATTATCTGGTTGAGAACTATGACACTGTTGACTTGAACGGTGATGGCGTGATCTCTTATGTTATGTTCAAAGGACAGGAAGGCAACGCAGAAGCTGACGCTCGTACACAGTTTGGCGTGGAAGACGCTGACAAAGTGCTGGCAGAAGCAGGCAAGGAGCCCCTTTCCTTCTATGACAGCAACAACAGCGACAAGTATCTGGTAGACAAAGACGGCGCATGGTCCGCAGCAGCAGCAACAGATTATCTGCAGACAGCTATGTCCCAGTACAGCGAAGCAAACAACAACATGATCGAGCTGGTTATCGCAAACAACGATGAGATGGCAATCGGTTCCGTTACAGCTCTGCAGAATGCAGGCTACAACAAAGAAGGCGCTACAGTGATTCCGGTATTCGGCGTTGACGCTACAGATGCTGCAAAAGACGCGATCGCAGCGGGCAGCATGATCGGTACGATCAAACAGGATGCGGAAGGTATGGCAAATACCATCGCGCAGATCGCTCAGAACTTCCAGGGCGGCGCAGACAAATTCGCGGATGTTGACGCAGCGAACGTTGTGGGAACATGGCGTGTAAATATTCCTTACGCTACATACACAGGTGAATAAGGAACAGGATCTTCCGACCAAAAGTCAGAAATTTTGTGGCCGCACATTGTGTGTGCGGTCATAGAAAAAGAGTCCGGTCCAACCGGACTCTTTTATCAAATAAAAGAACAGCTTTTAAAACGGAGGTGAGATGATTTGGAAAAACAGACAGCATCGTCTGACAACAAAAATGTGCTCCTGAAGATGGAGGGCATCTGCAAGGAATTTCCCGGTGTAAAGGCCCTTGACAATGTAAATCTTACCGTGAAAGCCGGTACGGTGCATGCGCTGATGGGCGAAAACGGAGCTGGAAAGTCCACACTGATGAAGTGCTTGTTCGGGGTGTACAACAAGGACAGCGGCCACATTTACCTTGAGGGAAATGAAATCAATTTTAAGACATCCAAAGAGGCTCTGGAGAACGGCGTGGCCATGGTGCATCAGGAGCTGAACCAGGCGCTGAAACGAAACGTGATGGACAACATGTGGCTGGGGCGTTTCCCGAAAATTTCAAAGTGGTGTCCTCTGACAAGCGAAAAGAAGATGTATGATGCCACGACGAAGGTATTCGAGGAACTGGATGTCCATGTGGATCCCAGAACGGTCATGAGCAGGATGCCGGTGTCGCAGCGCCAGATGGTAGAGATTGCCAAGGCGGTATCTTTTAACTCCAAAGTGATAGTTTTTGATGAACCCACGTCCTCTCTGACAGAGGAAGAGGTAGAGCATCTGTTCCGTATCATCAATATGCTTCGGGACCGCGGATGCGGCATTATCTACATATCTCATAAGATGGAGGAGATCCTGCGGATTTCAGATGAAGTGACGATTATGCGTGACGGCCAGTGGGTAGCTACCCGTCCCGCGAAAGAACTGACAATGAATGAGATCATTCGTCTGATGGTAGGGCGCGAGTTGACGAACCGTTATCCGGAGAAGGATAATAAGATAGGCGAGCCGATCCTGCAGGTGAAAAATCTGACAGCGCAGTATTCTCTGCTGAGAGATGTCTCCTTTGAGGCGAAAGCGGGAGAAGTTCTCGGTGTGGCGGGACTTGACGGTTCCGGGCGGACCGAACTTCTGGAAAATATTTTTGGCATTGCGACAAGAAAGGACGGGGAGATATATCTGCACGGCAAAAGGGTCATGAACCGGAACGCCAGAGAGTCCCTGGCGAATAAATTTGCCATGCTGACGGAGGAGCGGCGCGCCACGGGTATTTTCGGTATCCGTGATATTCAGGCGAATACGACGATATCCAGCCTGCCCAAATACAAGAAGGGACCGTTCCTCAGCGATAAGCTTATGAGCGAATCGACCGAATGGGGCATCAATGCCATGAGGACAAAGACTCCAAGCCAGAAGACGCAGATCAGATCGTTGTCCGGCGGTAATCAGCAGAAGGTTATTTTGGCGAGATGGCTGCTGACAGATCCGGAGGTACTGCTTCTGGATGAACCTACGAGGGGCATCGACGTAGGCGCTAAGTATGAGATCTATCAGTTGATCCTGGATCTGGCAAAACAGGGGAAAACGATCATTATGGTTTCTTCGGAAATGCCGGAACTGTTGGGGGTATGTGACAGGATTCTGGTAATGTCCGGCGGGCGGCTCTCGGGAGAGGTCGGCGCAAAGGAGACATCACAGGAAGAGATCATGACACTGGCCGCAAAATACGCGTAAGGAGGGAGAGAGAGTGGCTGAGAATAAATTAAAAGCAAAAGAACAGGCTTTCAAGGAGCTTTCCTCGAAAGATAAAACAAAAAAGATAACTGATCTGCTGTTGAATAATGCGATGTATATCATCATTGTACTGGCGGTTATCTATGTAGCAATTAAAGTACCGGCGTTTTTGAAGCTTCCTTCTATTGTGAACGTTATTTCACTGACAGCGGCGAAGCTGCCTATAGCGCTCGGAATAGGCGGCTGTATCGTGCTGACGGGTACTGATATTTCCGCCGGCCGTGTGGTTGGCCTGACGGCATGTATTTCGGCATCCCTTTTGACGACCACATTCAAGGTATTTCCGGATATGCAGAGCGCACCGCCGATCATTGTGGTAATGCTCGTTATTCTTCTGGCGGGCGGCCTTGTAGGTCTGGTGAACGGTTTCAGCGTGGCAAAGTTTAAGCTGCATCCGTTTATCGTGACGCTGTCCACACAGCTTATCGTGTATGGTATTATCCTGATGTATCTGATGAGAGGTACAAACAACGGCCAGACACTGAGCGGCCTGACGGACGGTTACAGGGATCTGGTTACCGGTACGCTGTTCAGCATCCCGACGGCAACAGGATCTGTGGCGATACCGAAGTATGTTCTGTACAGCTTTATTCTTGTCATCGTCATGTGGATTATCTGGAATAAGACTACTTTTGGCAAAAACATGTTTGCGGTGGGTTCCAACGAGGAAGCGGCCAACGTGTCCGGTGTCAATGTGTCGAGAACGATCATTATGGTATTTGTTCTGGCGGGTATGATGTATGCCGTTACCGGTTTCCTGGATGGCGCGCGTATCGCTTCCGCAAACGCGAATACCGGTCTGAACTACGAGTGTGATGCAATTGCAGCCTGCGTTATCGGCGGCGTATCTTTCGTAGGCGGTATCGGACGTATCAGCGGTATCGTGGTGGGTGTTCTGCTTCTGCAGATCATCTTTACGGGGCTGAACTTCCTGGCAGTTGATGCCAATATGCTTTACATCATCAAAGGTCTGATCATCCTGATTGCCTGCGCGATCGATATGCGGAAATATCTTGTGAAGAAATAAGATCTGTACAGGAGAGTGAGATGGAAGAACCAAAACAACAGCCTGAACAGCAGACTCCGCAGCTGCGGGGACTTTACAGCAAGGTAAAGATATCTGTCAGGACATTGAATATCATTATCGTGGTATTGGTCATTGCGCTGATCGGCTGCATGGCATTCGGCATAGCCAAGGGAGGTTTCCGTGTCAGCTTTGATACACAGGGCGGAACGCCGGTGGAGATGCAGAGCGGGATTATGCATGGGGAGCTGATAGAAGTGCCGGAGGAACCGACCAGAGAAGGGTTCGAGTTCGATGGCTGGTATCTGGATACCGCGGGTACGATGCCCTGGGATCCGGAGGAGGATAAGGTGACGGAATCCATAACGCTGTATGCGGGATGGAGAGAGAAATAAAAGAAGAATAAAAGAAAAACAGCAGGGCGTTCTCCTTTTGTCGGGATACGTCCTGCTGTTTTAGTGCTGAATTTTATTTCGGAAAGGATTGAATAATGGAAACAGGTTGTTTATAATAAAAAGTGCAGAGGAATAAAAACAGGTAATACAGAAGGATAGCAAAACCAAAAACAGATTATGGAGGGTAATCAATGAAAGCAGTAAAGAACTACAAATTTTGGTTTTGCACAGGCTCTCAGGATCTCTACGGGGACGAGTGCCTGAAAAAAGTGGCGAAGCATTCCCAGATCATTGTGGAAGAGCTGAACAAGTCGAGAGTTCTGCCCTTTGAGGTAGTTTGGAAACCGACCCTGATCACGAATGAGCTGATCAGAAAGACTTTTAACGAGGCGAATACGGATGAAGAATGCGCCGGTGTTATCACATGGATGCACACCTTCTCACCGGCGAAGTCCTGGATCCTGGGCCTGCAGGAGTACAGGAAGCCGCTTCTTCATCTGCATACGCAGTTTAATGAAGAAATTCCCTATGATACCATCGATATGGATTTCATGAACGAGAACCAGGCGGCCCACGGCGACAGGGAGTACGGACATATTGTGAGCCGTATGGGTATCGAGAGAAAGGTTGTCATGGGGCACTGGTCCGACAGAAAAGTGCAGGAGAGGATCGCATCCTGGATGCGGACCGCAATAGGCGTGATCGAGTCCAGCCATGTGAGAGTGATGCGTGTCGCTGACAATATGAGAAACGTGGCTGTTACGGAGGGTGATAAGGTGGAAGCTCAGCTGAAGTTCGGCTGGGAGGTGGACACCTATCCGGTGAATGAGATCGCCGAGGCGGTGGGCGCCGTATCCGAATCCGACACCAATGCGCTGGTGGATGAGTATTATGATAAATATGAGATCCTGCTGGAGGGCAGAGACCCCGCCGAGTTCAGACGCCATGTGGCGGTGCAGGCGCAGATCGAGATCGGCTTTGAGCGCTTCCTGGAGGAGAAGAACTATCAGGCTATCGTGACCCACTTTGGCGATCTGGGCGCCTTGAAACAGCTTCCGGGTCTGGCGATCCAGAGACTGGAGGAAAAGGGTTACGGCTTCGGCGCCGAGGGCGACTGGAAGGTTGCGGCGATGGTGCGCATCATGAAGCTGATGACGAGCGGCATGAAGGACGCGAAGGGAACTTCCATGCTGGAAGATTACACCTATAATCTGGTGAAAGGAAAAGAGGGTATTCTGCAGGCGCATATGCTGGAGATCTGCCCGTCCATCGCGGAGGGACCGATCAGCATCAAGTGTCAGCCGCTGTCCATGGGCGACAGGGAGGATCCCGCGAGACTGGTATTCACTTCCAAGGAGGGTCCGGGTATTGCGACTTCTCTGATCGATCTGGGAACGAGGTTCCGTCTGATCATCAACGAGGTAGACTGCAAGAAGGTGGAGAAACCGATGCCGAAGCTGCCGGTGGCTACCAACTTCTGGGAGCCGAAGCCGAATCTTTACACAGGCGCCGAGGCGTGGATCCTGGCGGGCGGTGCGCACCATACAGCATTCTCTTACGACCTGACTTCCGAACAGATGGTAGACTGGGCGGACGCGATGGGAATCGAGAGCGTGGTGATCGATGCGGATACGACGATCAGGAACTTTAAGAATGAACTGAGGTGGAATGCGGCGGTGTATCGGTAAGACGTGGTTGACAGATTACGGCTGCAGGACAGGAAAAGAATTTTAATAGCAATATTGGTTATGATAAGAAGCAATTATAACATATTGGGAGATGCCAGAAGTTTAGCGAGGTGATAAAATAAATGTTGGCTTTACAGGGATTTTACGATGGAAAGACAATTCAGCCATTAGAAAAGATACATGCCAGAAAAAATCAACGCCTGATTATTACGGTGCTGGATGAATTTATTCAGGAAACAGCGGCGGAAACCAAACAGACAACAGCGAGAGGATCATTATCTAAATATGCAAGTCCTGATCTGCAACAGCAGGAAAAATCGGCTTGGGAAAAGGCGGTAGTAGAAAAATATGGTAATGCTTGACACCAACATGATTTTAAGATATTTGCTGAATGATAATGAAGAAATGGCATCAGAAGCGGAACGTGTTATAAAGAAAGAAGCGGTACAGGTAAGCATAGAGATTATCGCGGAAGTTGTCTATGTCCTGAAAGGCGTATATTCTGTCGGCAGAGAAGAGATAGTGAAAAGTCTTCTTGATTTTTTGGAAGAAGTTGAGGCAGTAGAGCCGGAAGTATTAAGGCTTGGGTTAAGAACATTTGCGGAACATAATCTGGACTTTCCAGATTGCATTCTGTACGCTTATAACAGAGTCAAAGGATATGAAATAAAGACATTTGACAAACAACTAAATAAACTGCTGAGAAAAGAATGAGGCGGTGTACAAGAAAAGCAGGAGTTGGCGTAAAGCTGCTCCTGCTTTTTTAGTACCTTAATATGTATAAAATGTATAAAAAAATATTTGTTATAACAAATGTTTTGAGAAAATCGTTAGTTGATTCAAAAATTTTATATTTTATTGTTGCATAATGCATAATTTAATGTTATTATCAAATAAAGTTAGATAACTAACTTAACTAACAACATTACATAATGAGAAGGAGGATCCAAATGAAAAAGAAAGTTTTGGCAACAATGATGGCAGCTATGATGACAGCAGGCCTGTTGGCGGGCTGCGGCAACAGTGCGGCGCCCGAGGCGGAGGAGCCGGCAGCGGAAGAGACTGCGACAGAAGAGTCGACAGCTGAAGAACCTTCGGGGGAGGAATCAGCGGAAGAGACCAAAGCAGAGGAACCGCTTCGGATTACATGGGTAAATCCGACGGTCGGCATCGAATACTGGACCAACGCAGATAACGGCGCAAAAGCGGCAGCGGAGGAATTTGGCGTGGAACTGACTATCGCGGGTCCTACTGAGACGAATCCCGAACAGCAGGCTGCAGCGATCGATACCGCGGTGGCGGAAGGGGTTGACGGCATTATGACCTGCGCGTGGGACGTGGCATTTACCGCTTCCCTGAAAACAGGCGCGGATGCGGGCATCCCGGTTATTACCGTAGACACGGATGACCCGGATTGCGGAAGAATCGCGTTCTTTGGAACTTCCAACTACGATGCGGGCTATAAAGCGGGTGAACTGATGGCGAAAGCTACCGACGGAAAAGCAAAGATCTGTGTGCTCACGGCGGTGCTCACAAGCCCGACCCAGATGGAGAGGATCGAAGGGTTCGAGGCGGCCATCGCAAATTATCCCGATATGGAAATACTGACAAAAGAGCAGACGGACAGTGACCTTCAGAAATCGGTCGATAAGGCTACGGCCTGTATCGGTACTTATCCGGAGTGTGACGCGTTCTTCGGCGCGGCATCTTTGGACGGTGCGGGCTGTGCAAAAGCCGTTGAGGAGATGGGGCTTAACGGAAAGTACACAATTATCTGCTTTGACGATGTGAAAGAAACCATTAACTATGTAAAGGACGGTTCCATCTATGCGACGATGGTGCAGGATCCCTATAAGATGGCGTACGAGGGCGTTCGAACGATCGTTGAATATCACAAGGGAAATAAGCCGGCGGAGGCGGTGAACCCGGTTGACGTGTTTGAGATCACTTCCGAGAACGTAAATGAGAAATACCCTGATTGATCGTGGGATCCGTTGCTGAGAAATATGCTTGATGATAACCAGATGTGTAATGCTTCGGCGTTGCACATTTGGCTTTAGGAGGAGAAAATGCAGATAATTAAAAAATTTTTTAAAACGAAGGAAAGTGCGGTCATCCTTATGTTTGTGGTTCTTTTCTTAGGGACAGCGATCCTGCAGCCGGCTCTTTTGACTTATCCGCAGTTGATCAATCTGTTCCGGACGATCAGTATGTCGCTGCTTCCCGCCATGGGGATGGTGTTTGTGATGACCTGCGGAAGCATTGACCTCTCCGCGGGAAGCGTGCTCGCGTTCAGCGGCATGCTCAGCGGATACGCGATGGTCATATGGGGCTGGCATCCGGTGTTCGCTGTTCTTCTGGCGTTGGGATTCAGCGTAGTCACAGGTCTGATCAACGGTTTTCTGATCGCAAAATGGGGACTTACGCCGATGATCGTCACATTGGGTGTGCAGTACGTTGTCCGCGGTCTTGTCAACGTCATTACAAAAGGTGTTGCCATTTCGGGTTTCCCGGAATCCTTTACCAATCTTGGACAGGGAAAAGCAGGGGCGGTTCCCAATCCGATCATCATTGCGATCGTTGCCTTCGCCATCTGTCTTTTTGTCTATAACTTTACGATTTTTGGTCGTTCCATCATCTCCACCGGAGGAAACAAGGAGACAGCCAGGCTGGCCGGTATCAATGTGAGGGCTCATATCGTCGGCGCGCATATTTTATGTTCTGTTCTCGCCGGAACTTCAGGCATCCTTGTGGCATCCCGTCTTGGGTCCGCACAGGCGAGCGCGTGCGGAACTGCGGACATGTATGCGATCGCATCTGCAGCTGTCGGTGGTACGAGCCTGATGGGAGGTTCGGGTTCCATCGTGGGATGTCTCTTTGGCGTAGGCATCATGGAACTGATCACGATAGCGCTCACATTGATAAAGGTGGATGTTTACTGGCAGAGAACGGTTGTGGGCGTTATTATGATCGCTGCCGTGTTTATGGATATTTACAGGCGTAACAGTTCACAGCGGAGTGGGAGTTGATTATGGCGGAAAAGAAAAAAATAATGGAGCTTAAATCCATCACAAAGGAATTTTTTAAGAATAAAGCGCTGGATGATGTCAGCATACATGTCTTTGAAAATGAGATACTGGCCATCTGTGGGGAAAACGGGGCCGGAAAGTCAACTTTGATGAAGATCGTGAGCGGCGCCTATGCCCACAAAGAATATTCGGGTGAGATCTATGTGGACGGAGAGCAGATGCATTTCGAAAAGCCGTTGGATTCCGGGATGGCGGGAATCGCCATGATCTATCAGGAACTCAGTATGCATCTCGATTCCAGCATTGCGGAAAATCTGTTTCTGGGAGAATGGCCGGGCCGCCGGGGCGTTATAAATGACAGAAAAATGTGGGAAAAGACGCGGGAATGTTTACAGCCGGTGGGTCTGGAGGACATGAATCCCCGCATGGTACTCAGAAACCTGAGCGCCAGCCAGCAGCAGCTTGTGGCAATCGCCCGGGCGCTTCGGAAAAATCCGAAGATATTGCTTCTGGACGAGCCTACGTCGCCGCTTACCATCAATGAATCCGAGAGACTTTTTGCGATCCTGAAAAAGTTGAAGGCAAACGGAGTTTCCAGTATTCTGATTACTCATAAGATGGATGAAATATTTGAAAATGCGGACAGAATCTATGTGATCCGGGACGGAAAATGTGTGGCGGAGCACAATGTCGATGAGACGGACAGGGATGAGATCGTGGAGGAGATGGTTGGAAGAAAGATCGATAACTACTATCCCAAGGAAGAAGTCGAGATAGGAGATGTGGTCTTTGAAGTAAAGAATGTCACGGTGCCGCATCCCTTTATGAAAAATAAAAATATTGTGGAAAATGTAAGCTTCAGTCTCAGAAAAGGGGAGATCCTCGGCATAGCGGGACTCGTGGGAGCGGGGCGGAGCGAGCTTGTGGGCGGTATTTACGGAAAGTATCCGCGAAGCGGCGGTCAGATATTCCTGAACGGGCAGGAGATCCACATCCGAACGCCGGAGGATGCTCTGCGGCATGGGATCGCACTTTTGACCGAGGACAGACGGGCGGACGGCATTATCTCCGATCTTTCCATAAGGGATAATATAGTGCTCGCCTCCCTGAAGAAATTTTGCAGGCACGGTGTGATGAATGACAAGTCTCAGAATGAAGAGACCGAGAAGATTTTCAACAGGCTGAATATCAAGGCGAACAGTATCAGCGTTCCCGCATTTTCGCTTTCGGGCGGAAACCAGCAGAAAATGGTGATCGGGAAATGGCTGATGCGCGACCCCAGCATCATAATAATGGATGAACCGACCAGAGGCGTGGATGTCGGCGCGAAACGTGAGATTTATATGATCATGACTGATCTGGTGAAAAGAGGTTTCTCCATTGTAATTATTTCTTCCGAGCTGCCGGAGATCGTATCGATGGCTGACCGCGTGCTCGTCATCTCCGGAGGAAAGATCACAGGCACGCTGGAAAAGGGAGATATTTCTCAGAAAACGATCATGCGGCTGGCAGTTTAAAAAGGAAGGCCGCAAGGAGGTATGACAATGAGCAGAATATGGCAGATCGGCATTGTAGTGAGGGACGCGGAAAGAACGGCGGCCAACTTGACGGAGATGTTTTCCTTGAAAAATGAGGCGTTGATCAACAGGGTTGGCCGTGCCTTTTCCTCAAAATATGATTGCGGGACCGTCTACAGAGGCGATGATAAGAGTATGGCCTCCTGTATCACCTGCTGTCTGGAATTTGATAATGTGGAGATTGAGTTAATACAACCCTATGGAGAAGCGCCGAGTGAATGGAAGAGGTTTCTGGATGAAAAAGGCGAAGGGATCCATCATCTTGGCGTAAAGATTGAGGATACAGAGGAATTTAAGAAGATTTTTGAGAGCAGGGGATGTGAGGAGATTCAGACAGGAAACTGGGGTGAGGGAGAATACCATTACTTCGACGCGAGAAAGGAACTTGGCTTTGTAGTGGAAGGGCTGAAATTTTACGGGTAAGCGGATTGAGGGAAGGAGAAAAACATGGAATTAAAGACAGGGAAATTGAAGTATTTTGTTGACGGTACAGAAGGAGGGCTGGAGGAAAAGTTCCAGATCCTGTGCGACGGTGAATGGGTGGATGCGATCGACACGATCGGCTTTCCGACGATCGCCAGACCGGCGGCGGCGAAGGGCGGAGAGAACGATGGATGGGAGGCGCTGGAATCTCTGAATCTGAGTGCCGATGAGTGTCTGTTCAAGCTGGAAAAGATAGAGTCGCACACTCGCCGCGGCGTAAATACCGTAAAAACATATGGGATCGGACCGCTCGGGAAGGTGATAAGGGAAGTGAGGCTGGATGACGCAGAAAACCTGGCACATGTGTCAGTTTCTTTTGTCCCGTCCCGCTATGACAATATTATTTCGATAGAGGATAAGTTATTTTTCGCGCCTGAGACAAGAAGTCATATGGACGGCGTGAATGGACCGCTGGATTTCATCTGGAGCCAGCAGATCAAGAGAGAGGAAAACAATTATATTCCCCATTGGTGCTTTAAGTCTCCGATCGTGATGTTCCAGCAGGGAAAGGTCTTTGCAGCGGTCGTTCCCGATCTGTCAAAACAGGATGCGGAGACATTGGATGCCGCCCCTCTGGGTCTGGATCTCGGGGTGCCGGAAAACGCAAAGGCCTGGTTCTCCTGCGGCATTATTTCCGGAGGGCTGGATAAACACAGCGAAGTTCACGCGGATGGTCATTCCTATTATCCGCGCTCGGAGGATTTTATTGCATGTGAACGGAAGGGCTGTGTCACGTTTTCCTATGAACTGCTTCTCTCCGAGGAGCCTTTCCGGCAGGGGTATCGAAGAGGCGTAAGCCATCTGTGGAAAACGATCGGACACAGACAGCTGATGGGATCGATCGATAACCAGAGAAATCCGCTGGATCCGTCCATGATCGATCTGGAGGATTGGGCTGATCTGACGTGGTATGACACCTGTGACAGGGACTATACGGCCTTTGAGTATAACGGGCGCAACTGCGGACTGCTGACCAGCCGGAGAGTGATGGACACGATTCCAGGCGCGTCCGAGAAGGACGGATGGTATCAGATCTGGGCGAATGCCCTCAGGACAGCTTACGGCTGGATTCGGTTCGGGCTGCGCACGCATGATGAGGAAGTGGTAGAACGCGCAAAAGGTATCCTGAATGCCGTGCTCGTCTGTCCGAGAAATGGCGGAGCATTCCCCGCCATTCTGGAACTGCAGGAAGACGGAAATGTCAGATGGTTCAACGACGATACCTGGGCAGGTTTTAAAGAGGAGTATCATTCCGTCAATATGGGATGGACCGGTTACTGGCTGCTGCGATGGGAAGATGTCTGCCCGGAAAGCAGGGATGAAATCTATCAGATGTGCGCGGAACTGGCAGATTTCTTTGTGAGGAATCAGAATGAAGACGGCTGCATCCCCGCCTGGTTTACGACGGAACTGGAGGCGAAAAGAGAAGAGTTCCGGGAATTCAATGCGGAATGTTCGGCATGTGCGTTGTTTTTAGCGGAGATGTATAAACGGCATGGAAATAAAGCTTATCTGGAATGTGCGGAAAAGATCGGCAGATTTATTCTGGAGAAGGTTTTGCCGAGAAACCGCTGGTTTGATCTGGAGGCGTTTCTCTCCTGTTCGCCGAAGCCGTTTGACTATTATGACGCTTACACAGCGCAGTACCCGCAGTGCAATATGGCGCAGGTGTTTACAAGCCAGGCGTTTCTGGTATTATATCAGGCGACCGGCGACCGGTTCTGGCTGGAAAGCGGATGCGGGATCACAGATTATACATCGCTGACCCAGGCTGTGTGGAATCATCCGCTGATCAGAAAACGTCCGACTTTAGGCGGCTATACGACGCAGAATACGGACGGCGAATGGTGCGACCACCGTCAGGACTACATGGCAGTCACTTTCATGGAGTATTATCGGTTGACCGGCAACATGGATTACCTGGAACGCGGGATCGCGGCGCTCAGGGCCGGATTTGCCTCCTACCCGTACGAGAATTTTGCGCATTGCGGCGAGAACGGCATGAATTATATTTCAGGGGTGAACTGGGGCATTGGGACTGCGCAGGTATCTGCCGAAGAAATGTATCCGATCCTGGGAGATATCTACATAAATTTGGAGTATGGTCATGCCATCGGAGTGAATGCCGCTACGGTGACAGAGTTCCACGCGGAGGGAAACGAACTGTACATGGAAGCGGAAGTGGCGGAAGGGATGCGAAACAGGCTTCATTTGTCCGTTGAGAATGCAAACGAAGAGGCGAAGTATTCCGTGTACGTCAACGGAGTTCTGGCGGGTTCTGTCGGCGGCGCGGCATTGAATCAGGGAGGCATGGATGTGACTGTCACAAGGACAGGCGGCAGACGCTGGCCGATTCTTCCATAAGATGAGCGGATATCCCGGTTTGATATCCGCAGAAAGAGGATAAAGGAGATAAAAAGATATATATGGCAAAAATAAATGTGATCAATTTAAGATGTGAGTATGAGAGAACCCCTTTAGGTATTCAGGATAAGAACCCTCTGCTCAGCTGGCAGATTTCTTCGGAAAGTTCGGTTGTGCAGAGCGCGTACGAGATTGCCGTGGCTTCCCGCAGGGAACTGCTGGAACAGCATATGTACGATATGTGGGATTCCGGAAAAGTTGAGACATCCAAATCTTATGGCATCGCCTACGACGGGAAATCTTTGCAGAGCGAGACAAGATATTTTTGGATGGTGAGGATCTGGGACAGGGACGGAAACGTAAGTGAGTTTTCGGAGAGCAGCTGGTTTGAGACAGGACTTTTCAGGAAAAAGGAATGGAAAGGCGAATGGCTGAGTTTTCTCGGCGGGATGGTCGGCAACGGTCTCCTGATGCGGCATTATTTTGAGGCCGGAGAAAAGGAAATTGTCAGAGCGAGAGCGTACGTCTGCTGTGTGGGATACTATGAATTCCACTTGAACGGTAAGATCATCGGAGAAAAGAAGCTGGATCCGGCGACGACGGATACCGGCAAAACGGTTTTGTACAGCGTGTATGATATTACTTCCGATGTGCGAAACGGTGCGAATGCGATCGGCTTTATGCTGGGAACGGGATTTGCCGGTCTGCCGAAAATTTTACTTCAGATGAATATCGACTATGCGGATGGAGAACGTCAGCAGGTCTACACGAAATACGGGGAGTCGTGGTGCGTGGCGAAAGGGCCGATCACCTATAACGCTCTGTATGACGGTGAGGATTATGACGCGCGAATGGAGAGAGACGGATGGGATACGCCGGAGTATGAGGAGCGGTTTATTCTGGAGTACCAGCGTCCGGGCGGATGGATCATGGCGACGATCGTGGAGGATCCGGGCGGAAAACGCGTGGGGGAGATCATGCCTCCTATTAAAATCTGTGAAGTGTTTGAGCCTCAGCTTGTTCAAAAGTTTGAGGATGGTACGGCGGTATACGACGCCCAAAAGAATATCAGCGGCTGGGTAGAGATTGAAGTGATCGGTGATTCCGGAGCGAAAGTGGATCTCTCCTTCGCGGAAATATTGGATGCGGAAGGCAGGCTGGAAAAAACGCCTTTGCGTACCGCGAGATGTGAGGACCATTATATACTGAGAGGCAAAGCGGAAGGCGAGTGCTATGAACCGCGGTTTACCTATCACGGTTTCCGGTATTTTTCGGTGAAAACGGAGGGCAATGTAGAAGTCAGAGGGCTGAAAGCGAAATTTGTACATATGGATCTGGCAGTCAACTCTACCTTTACCAGTGATAATGAGATCCTGAATAAAATAGCGGATGCCATGCGGCAGACGGATGCCTGCAATTTCATGGGAATTCCTACGGACTGTGCACAGCGCGACGAGCGCCATGGATGGATGACAGATCCTACGTCCAATGCGGAGGGAGCCATATACACTTATGATCTGGCGAGCTTTTTCATCAAATGGATGCGCGACGTGTACGATACCCGGTCAAAAAAAGGTTATTTTGCCGATACGGCGCCTTATCGCTGGGGCGGAAGACCGAATGATCCGCAGGCGAATATCGCCGTATACCTGCCGCTGATACTGTACCGGATGTACGGGGACAGACGGGAGATCGAACGGCATTATGACGAAGTTCTGCAATACATAAATTATCTTTTGAAAGAAGCGGATGACGGGATGATCTCTCGTTCTCCTTACGGAGAATGGGCCTGCCCCAAGGCCGAGTGTTTTCCGGAAGAATATGGACCCGGCGCAAATCCCAGGTATGTCTCTTTTCCTTTTGTATCGACAATGTTTTTTTATCACACGCTGTTGCAAATGCAGGAGATGGCGGACATTCTGAATAAACCGGACGGCTCTTACCTTGCGCTGCTGACGGAGACGATAAAGAGAAAGATCAATCAGAAATATTTCAATGCCGGGACGGCACAGTACGACCAGGGAACACAGAGCGCAAACGCGATGGCTGTCATGATGGGGCTCGCAGAAGAGAAGGATATTCCGAGAATCGTGGAAAATATCGTGGAGAATCTGAAAGCTCATGGCTACCATCTGACGACGGGTTCCGTCGGCACAAAAGCTGTCATACAGGTGTTATGTGAGAACGGATATGAGGATGTGGCATACAAAGTTATGACGGCGACGACGTCCCCAAGCTTTGGGTATATGATCGTAAACGGTGCGACTACCATGTGGGAAAGATGGGAAGCGGACCATGACAATAACATTATGAATTCCAGAAATCATCCGATGCTGGCGCAGGCATGCGTCTGGTTTTATAAGTATCTGGGCGGCGTCAGAGTGGATTATGACAGACAGGGAATCCAGAAAGTGTGCGTTTGTCCGCTTATTCCGGAAGGGCTCAATCAGGTGAAAGTCAGCGTAGATGTCATGGCGGGCAAAGTGACGTCCGAATGGGAGAAAAAGGACGATGCCGTTGTACTTACGATAGAAGTGCCTCAGAATGTGGAGACAGAGGCGAAGATTCTGAAGAAGTATGGCCGGGTGTGCGAGAGCCTCTGCCTTACCCGTGCGGAGGAGCCGGTTCTGAGCGAGAGGGAAGACAGTATGGTATGTCAACTTGGCGCCGGAAGATATCAATTTATTATCAGGAAATAAATTGCAACGGATGGAAATATTTGGTATATTTAGAATAAATACAGGGAAAACAGGAGGACAAAAAGTGGAACAGACGCTGCCATTTTCGATCATTGAAAATAGGGATGCACCGGCAATGCCTTCTAACTTAAAGATCATAAATCGATTTAATATACTAAAATGTTTCCGGGACGGAATGAGCCATACGGTGGGCGAGGTATCGGCGATTACGGGTATCAGCAAGAATACATCCATGCGGGCAGTTCATTTTTTCTGTGAAAGAGGAATACTGGTCACGCAGGGGAAGATTTATCAGGGGACGCTTGGGGGAAAATATCCGGAAATATTTAAATTGAATATCATGAAATATATTCTGGATATTACTCTCTGGCCCCATTTAGTTTGTTTTAGTTTAATGGATTTCTGCGGAAACGTGGTCAGGAGAGCGGATTATGAGGCAGTTAAAATCAGGAGTCTTTCCGTGGCTGAAATCAATAAGTTTTTGCTGGAGGAAACCGTTGCTATTTTGGAGGAGGAGGGAATTACAAAAGAAGATGTGTATGGCATCTGGATATCCACGGCAGGTAATATTGATTATACCAACAATCGCATAAAATATAATACGCAGGCTCCGGAGTGGGGCAGTAATGTTTCTCTGCTGGATTCCCTGAAAGAATATTTTGATAGAGATACGAAAATTTTTCTCGAAAACGGCGGGAAAACGATCGCCCGCGCCTTTCTGCGCAGGCCGGAGGTGGGGAACAAGAGGGTTTTGACTATCACGACTGACGGCGGTATCGCAGGGTGCTTTATGCAGGATGGGAAGATCGTCTCCGGCCGGACATCCCTGATCGGCGAGATAGGCCATATGATCATCGATGAGAAGGACTGGGAGAAATGTAACTGCGGAAGCTATGGATGCCTGGAGAGGATGGTGGATATCAAACGCATCCGACATAATTTGAAAAACAGCAAAATACCGGAGACCTCCAGACTGAATACTATTCCGCTGGAAGAGCTCACATTGCGGCAGTTGTTTGAGATAGCGGGTGAGGGAGATGAGACGGCAAAGGGGTGCGTGACGTATCTGGCTGACTGTTTTGCGTTGGCACTCAGAAATATCCTGCTTGTCTTTGACCCGGAGCTGGTGGCGTTTGTGGGCGATTATGCACATGCGGGATCCTATTTTAATCAGCGCATGAAAGATAAGTTGAAAGAATTTAAATATTGTGCGGACGATGCGCTTTCGGATATCCTGTATGAGAAGAAATCGATGGTAGAACTGGATAATTCTGGTGCAGCGATAGCTGTGGCGGATTATTATTTTAATGATATGAAGATATATGAAGGAGGCTGATATGAATTGTTTAAAAAGACAGATCTGGGAAATGGCGTTATCAGGATAGAGACACCTTTTGATGTATATATGTATCTTGTGGTTGGAAAAGAGAGGGCGGCGCTGATCGATACCGGTTACGGGGTCGGAGATTTAGAGGCTTACGTTCGATCTATAACAAAATTGCCGTTGATTGTTCTGTGCTCGCATGGGCATGTGGATCATGCCAGCGGTTCCGCGCAGTTTGACGAGGTGTATCTGAGCCGGAGGGATTGGGAACTGGAGAGGGAACATACTCAGGTGGAGAAGAGAATGAGCATCGCGGAAGCTCTCTCCGGTACAAAACCACAGGAGGAAGATATGATTCCCCAGAGAAACTCACCTTATCTGGATCTGGAAGATGGAGATGCTTTTGACTTGGGCGGATTGACGATAGAGGCGGTCTTCTGTCCGGGCCATACACAGGGCTGTATGTGTTTTCTGATAAAGGAATTGCGTCTTCTGCTTTTGGGGGATGCCTGCAACAGCAATACTTTTCTCTTTTTCCCGGAGGCGGGCAAGGTTGCGGACTATCTGGCAAGTCTTAATCGATTGAACGGCAGGACAGATGAGTTTGACCATGCGGTATTCTTTCACCCGGACAATTATGGGGATAAGGATAATATTGAGGAGAATATCGTGGTTTGCCGGGAAATATTGGACGGAACAGATGATCGCATTGCATGTGAAGTCCTTGGCTGTAAAGTTTTTTCCGCGAAGGAGACGGATGACATGAAACACAGGACGGACGGTAGAACGGCTAATATCTTGTATGTTATGGAAAAGCTTTAAGAACTTCCTGAGGTTTCAAAACTCTGCCTTGAAAGCTGGAGAAATTGAATATATAATATAGATCGAATAGATTTTGCGGCATAGAGAAAGAGGTATTATGCTGAGAAATAATCCTGAGATCATTCTGGAAGAATTGGCGGATTGTTTTGGTACATTGGATCACGAGAACAGAAAAAATATGATTGATCGGATCTGCGGGGCGGACCGCATCTTTGTGGCGGGAGTCGGAAGGACAGGCTATGTGATGAGATGTTTTTCCATGAGGCTGATGCAGGCGGGATACTCTGTTTTCTGGATCGGGGATAATAATACCCCTTCCGCAGGAGAGGGGGATCTGATCATTCTCGGGAGCGGAAGCGGAGAGACAGGGGTCCTGTGTAACTATATGAGAACCGCGAAACGCATGGGATTGAACAGTATAGTGTTGACGACAGCGGATACGTCGACACTGGCGAAAGAGGCGGATACGGCGATCGTACTGAAAGGAAATTCCAAGTTTCAAAAGGAGAATGACTGCGGTTCCGTTCAGCCCATGGGGGCTTTGTTTGAACAGGAATTGTTGATCTATCTGGACTCGCTGATACTTGACATGATGGAACTCGGTCTGACATCGGCGGACAGGATGAAACAGAAACATGCTAATCTGGAGTGAAAAAATTGTGGGTCGGTTTAGCGGCCCGCAATTTTTTTGTGCAGAAAAACAGGAAGAAACTTCAAAAAACGGATGGGGAGAGTGAAGTGAAAATGAAGATAAAATACTTCGGCTTGAAGTGAAAAAATTTATTTATTATGAAAAGTAACTAAAAATGAAAAAAAAGTATACGGGGTACACGTTATAAAATACATAAATGTGCTGAAAAAAGGGCACATTATTTACTCCAAAAAATAATATTGTTATACTTTTAGTGAAGTAATCAAGTACCTTGATTATGGAAAACGGAGGATGTAAATGAAAGGTTTATTGATGCGCATCAGATTTCAACTTCCTTCACTGCCCAGAGCTGAAAGAGTGGTTGCAGAAGCTCTGCTGGAGAATCCGGAGGCAATTTCGGGTCTGACACTGGCTCAGCTGGCAAAAGAAACCGGGAGCAGCGATGCTTCGATTATCCGTTTCTGCAGGCGGATGGGATTCAAAGGATATACGGACTTTAAGACCGCGTTCAGCTGCAGAAAAGATTTGAGCGATGAGGATGAGGAGAAAGAAAATCAGGACAGTATGATGGTGATCCTGAAAAAGGTTTTTAGGGGCAACATGCAGACGCTGACAGATACTCTGTCACTGGCGACAACCAACTACGATGAAGCATTAAACGCTATGGTAAAAGCAAAATCTATTCATTTCTTCGGAGTTGGCGATGCCTATGCAGTCTGCCAGCTGGCTCATATGAAGATCGGCAGGCTTGGAATCAGCGGGTCAGCATACAGTGATGTCACACAGCAGTTGGTGGCAGCAGCCAATATAAAACCGGGAGATGTTGCGTTTTCGGTTTCCTATGAAGGCCGATCCAGAAATGTTGTGGAGGCTATGAAAATTGCAAAGGAGAGAGGCGCTGTAACGATCTGCATTACAAAAATGAATAAATCGCCCCTGTTACACTATGTGGATATCGCCCTTTTTATTTCTGTCAGCGACCTTACGATAGGAAGAGAGAAAGTGGCGAGAAGAGTGGCGGATCAGGCGATCCTTGACGCATTGTTTGTAGGGATGAGTATCAGGATGGGCAAAGAAGCTGTGAAAAAAATGCAGGATACGCACAAAGTTATGGAGATAAACAAAATTAAGAAAAAGTCATAAATATGTTACGGAAAGGAAGGATAATTATTGTGAAAAGAAAAGTATTGTCAATCATATTGAGTGTTGGAATGATGGCGGCCCTTCTCGCGGGATGCGGAAACAGCAGCGCACCGGCAGAAGAAGCGCCCGCTGAGACGGAGGAAGTGGAAGAAGAGGAGGCGGCACCTGCGGAGGAGGCAGAGCCGGAGACAGAAGCGGAGACGGAAGAATCGGAGGAGGCGGAGGCGTCTTCCGGTGATGAATGGACGTTGGACGTGGAAGGGATCAAAGCGAAAGCACAGGCGCAGGATAATTCGGAGATCAAATTGTCTTATGTGAGTATGAACCTGGCTAATCCCTGGAACGCGATGGTCAAAAAAGGTTTTGAGGCTGCCTGCGAGGAACTCGGAGTGACGTATCAGGTGATAGACTCCGAGTACAATGTAGATACACAGGTAAATGCGCTGGAAACATTGATCAATGACGGATACAGCGGGTTTACCTTTACTCCGATCGACACGGCGGCAACCATAGATCTGGCAGATAAAGCGAATGAGGCGGGAATCATTACGGCCTGTATTGCGCAGACGCAGGACAATGTTCTGCTGAGCTACACACTGGACGAATACGACTATGGTTATACGATCGGCGAACAGGCAGGCGAGTGGATCAGGGACAATCTTGACGGGAAAGCACAGGTTTGCATCATCTCCCAGGATAATGTGGAAAGCGTAATTCCCAGAGGGGACGGCCTGGAGGATGCTTTGAAAGCGGTCTGCCCGGATGTGGAAATCGTGGCAAGGCAGGCGGGCGATACGCTGGAAGGCGGAATGACCATAGTGGAATCCGTGCTGGCACAGTATCCGGATATGAATGTTGTAGTCGGAACAAATGATTCCGGGGCTATCGGCGGCTATCAGGCTATGGTCAATGCCGGATGTGAAGGGGAGAACTATGCGGTATTTTCCGGGGATGCGACGGATGAGGCTTTGACATACATCGCGGAGGAAAACAGCATTTACAGAGGTACGGTCGATCTGTCCCCCTATAAGGGCGGATATGAGAGCGCGTATTATTTGTACCTCTACGCGACGGAAGGCGCGCCGGAGAGCCAGAACACGGTATATCTGCCCTATGTGAAAGTGCCGAAGACGGATGTGATGGACGGAACTTATACATGGTAAATAATCTTTGAAGATAACGATTTTCCTGATCGGGGACTGCGGCGCCGTAGCGGGCTGCCTCCGGTCAGGACCGGTCGGAAAGGGAATGTTATGGTCGATGCGATTTTAAAAGTGGATCATCTGTCAAAATACTTTGCTCATGTGAAAGCTCTGGACGATATCACGTTTGATGTGAAACGCGGAGAAATACATGCGTTGTGCGGTGAGAACGGTGCAGGAAAATCAACCTTTATCAAACTTTTGACAGGAGCGCATGAGCCTACGAAAGGTAAAATAACTTTTGACGGAAACGAGTATGACAGGTTGAATCCGAAGCTGGCTATGGATCTGGGAATCTCTGTTATCTATCAGGAATTCAGCCTGATTCCATATCTGACAGTGGCGGAGAATATATTTTTCGGGCGGGAAATACAGAAATTTGGCGTGCGCAATATAAAGAAAATGGAGAAAATGGCACAGGAACTCTGTGATGAGATGGGAATCGAGGTGAATGTCAATACGAGGGTGAGAGATCTCGGAATTGCCTACCAGCAGATCGTGGAGATCATGAAAGCAGTCTCCAGGAATGCGAAATTTATTATTATGGACGAGCCCACCGCTCCGCTGACGCTGAATGAAACGGATATATTTTTCAATATCGTCAAAAATATGAGGAAAAAAGGAGTTACGATCATCTTTATCTCTCACCGTCTGGAGGAAGTTTTTGAGCTGTGTGACCGTGTGACGGTGTTCTGCGACGGAAAATATATGATCACGAAAGAGGTTAAGGATGTGACAAAGAAGCAGTTGATCGCCTATATGGTGGGGCGGGAACTGACAGAGGACTATCCCACAGCAAACGGGAAGGCGGGAGAGGTATGCCTGGAAGTGCGCGGCATCACAAACGCAAGAGTCAGGGACGCGAGTTTTGTGCTGAGAAGAGGAGAGATCGTAGGGATCGGAGGCCTGGTGGGGGCCGGGAGGACAGAGTTGGCGAGGGTACTGTACGGTGCGGACAGATATCTGTCGGGGACCATGATCCTGAACGGGAAACCGTATTCTCCTAAAAGTCCGAAAGACGCGCTTCGCCGTGGAATTGGCCTCATCCCGGAGGATAGAAAACAGCAGGGGCTTGTGCTCGGTTTTTCCGTGGAGAACAATACGGCATATAGCAGCCTGGAGAAGCTTTCCAGAGGAATTGTCATACAGGATGGAAAAATGGCAGAACTGGCAGAAGAATATATCGAAAGCCTTCGGATCAAGACACCGGATAAGGATCAGCCTGTCAAAACGCTCTCCGGGGGAAATCAGCAGAAGGTAGTGATTGCGAGAATCCTTGCCACAAAATGTGACATCCTGATTTTTGACGAGCCGACGAGAGGGATCGACGTCGGCGCGAAACAAGAAATATACTCTCTTATGGCATCCCTGGCGGAACAGGGGAAGAGCATTATTATGATCAGCAGCGAGATGCCGGAACTCATCGGCATGTCTGACAGGATGCTTGTCATGAACAACGGAAAAATAGTGGGAGAGTTGAGTAAGGAAGAGGTTACACAGGAGGGTATTCTGGAGATGGCCTCCGCGGAAGAAGCGGGGCAGACAATTTAGGAGCAGAATTTATGAAAAGAGCTAACAAATTTGATGCGTTATCCATATTGCTGGAATATGGGATATTATTGGTTCTATTGTTTTTGATTGTGATATTTTCCTTCTTATCCGGCAATTTTTTATCGGTTAATACATTGGTGACAATATTAAAGCAGATATCGATCACCGGCATTACATCGATCGGTATGTGTTATGTGATTCTGACGGGAGGGATCGACCTGTCGGTGGGATCCATTGCGGCAGTGACAGCGGTATCCGCCGCGATATTTATGCAGAACGGCTGGAGCGGTATTCCAAGTGTGCTGGCGGCTCTGTGCCTGGCGGTCCTCTTTGGGATGGTAAATGGATTCAGCGTGACGAAACTTCACATGCCGGCGCTGATCGCGACGCTCGGCACGCAGACTGCTCTCAGAGGGGTGGCGTATATCGTCACCGGGGGACTGCCGGTACATGGCTTCAGCGACAGTTTCGGCAACTTTGCGAAGGCGAGTGTCCTGGGGATACCATACATGGTTATTCTGATGGTCTGCGTTTTTGCAGGCGGCAAGTTTCTTCTGGAGAAGACGACGACGGGGCGCTATATATACGGCGTGGGCGGAAATGAGGAATCATCGAGACTTTCCGGCGTCAATGTGACACAGATAAAGCTGTTTGTCTATATGTTTGCCGGATTTTTGTCGGGGATCGCCGGGCTGGTGCTGCTCTCAAGAACAAACAGCGGACAGCCCTCGGCGGCGGACCGGTATGAGATGGATGCCATTACGGCGGTAGTTCTCGGAGGGGTAAGCCTTTCGGGAGGCGAGGGGAAGATCAACCAGGTTATGATAGGCGTTGTGTTGATGGGAGTGCTCTCCACAGGTATGATCATGTGCGGTGTGGATGATTACTGGCAGAGGCTGGTCAAAGGTGTGGTTTTGATTCTCGCCGTGGCATTTACCGAGTTTTCTATTAAGATCAGAAATAAGCGCATGGATAAAAGATAAAGACAGGTAAAATTATGGAAAAATATACGATAGGTATCGATTTTGGGACATTATCCGGAAGATGTCTTCTGGTGGATGTCGCGTCGGGAAAAGAAGTGGCTGCTTCCGTATATGAATATCCGCACGGAGTGATCGAGGGAAGTCTCCCGTATGGGAGAAAACTTCCGATCGACTGGTATCTGCAGCATCCGAAGGATTATCTGGAAGTGCTGGAAAACACGGTGGAAAAAACGCTGGATGAGGCCGGAGTAAAGCCGGAGCAGGTGATCGGGATAGGAGTCGATTTTACCGCCTGCACCATGCTGCCGATCACGGAAGACGGGACACCTCTGTGCATGCTGGAGAAATACCGCTCCGATCCGAATGCATATGTAAAATTGTGGAAGCATCATTCCGCGCAGCCTCAGGCGGACAGATTGACCAGGGTTGCACAGGAGAGAAAAGAGAATTTTATCAAACGCTACGGCGGAAAGATATCGAGCGAATGGATGCTGCCGAAGATATTGCAGACGCTGGAGGAGAGTCCCGACGTATACAGGGACACATATACTTTTCTGGAGGCCGGCGACTGGATCGTGTTACAGCTGACCGGAAAACTGATGCGGAACAGCTGCGCGGCGGGGGCAAAATGTCTCTGGCACAAAAAGAGCGGATTTCCGTCAAAGGAATATTTTAAAGCGGTGCATCCGGAACTTGAGAATGTCGTGGAAGACAAGTTGAAAGGGCCTGTGGTGTCCATCGGCACAAGGGCGGGACTGCTGACGGAGGCCGGCGCTGCATTGACCGGATTGTCGGCGGGGACGCCGGTTGCGGTTGCCCATCTCGATGCCCACGGGGCGACGATCGGCGCGAAGGTGGTGTCAGAGGGGAAAATGCTGGTGATGATAGGAACCTCCAGCTGCCATGAGCTGATGTGCAGGGAAGAGAAAGAGGTAGAAGGCATATGCGGGTATGTTGAGGATGGCATCGTGCCGGGGTATTTCGGATACGAGGCCGGACAGAGCTGTGTGGGAGACCATTTTTCGTGGTTTGTGCGCAACTGTGTGCCGTCGGCTTATGAAGAGGCGGCGAAAGAGAGCGGATGCAGTATCTATGAATATCTTAACCGAAAAGCCGGCGCAAAAAAAGCAGGGGAAAGCGGACTTATCGCGCTGGACTGGTGGAACGGCAATCGATCTGTCCTGGCCGACGGAGAATTGTCAGGCTTACTGTTGGGCTGCACGCTGCAGACGAAGCCGGAGGATATTTATCGAGCTTTGATTGAGGCTACGGCTTTCGGGACGAGAAAGATCGTGGAAACCTTTGCCGAGTATGGCGTCCCGGTGGATGAGATCATTATGGCGGGCGGGATTGCGAGAAAGAACCCTTTTATTATGCAGATCTATGCGGATGTCACCGGGAGGACCATACAGATAGCGGGCTCCGAGCAGAATGCCGCATTATCCTCCGCTATCTGGGCGGCGCTTGCGGCGGGCAGTGAAAACGGGGGTTACGATGACGTCAATCAGGCCGCAGAAAAAATGGGAAAGCTTATGGATGCGGCGTATGTGCCGGATCGGGAAAAGAAACGACAATACGATATTTTATATAAAGAATATATTGCGCTGCATGATTATTTTGGGCGCGGTACAAATGATGTCATGAAACGGTTGAAAAGAATGGCGTCAGAAATATAGAAATTATAGTTAGAATCGGGAGAAAGAGATATGTGCTTGGATAAATTGAAACAGGAAGTATTGCATGCGAATCTGGAACTGGTCGAGAGGAATCTGGTCATTTCTACCTGGGGAAATGTCTCGGGGTATGATCCGGAAACAAAACTGGTCGCCATAAAAGCCAGCGGTGTCCACTACGACGAGCTGGAGACAAAACATATGGTCATAGTGGATCTGGAAGGAAATGTGGTGGAGGGAGAATATGTTCCGTCCACGGATACGCAGACTCATGTGGCGTTATATAAAAGGTTTGCGGAGTACGGCATTCACGGGATAGTACATACCCATTCGCAGTATGCCACGATGTGGGCGCAGCTTGGAATGGATATTCCCTGTTATGGGACGACGCACAGCGATTACTTTTATGGGGATATCCCGTGTACGCGCCTTATGACGGCGGATGAGATCAACGGGGAATATGAAAAAAATACGGCGGAGGTCATTCTGGAGAGGTTTGAGGGGGATGCCTGCAAGAAAATGAACGCGGTGCTGGTACACAGCCATGGTCCCTTCGTATGGGGAAAGACGCCGTTGGATGCAGTGCTTCACAGTCAGGTACTGGAGTATATTTCCCGGATGGCGTACTGCAATTACACCCTGACGGGGGGAGAGAATCAAAAGATCCAACGGGTTCTTCTGGACAGACATTACAATAGAAAATTTGGAGAAAATGCCTATTACGGGCAGAAAAAACAGTGATGAAAAAAGAAATCAGTGAACGGATCAGAGAGGTGCTTTCCTGCGAGGCGCAGGAAATCGAAAAGCTGGAGAACAGTCTGTCCGGGGAACAGCTGGAACAGGTAAAAAGGGCCCTTTTACGGTGCACAGGAAAAGTAATACTCACGGGATGCGGTACTTCGGGGACCGCAGCAAAAAAAATTTCGCATACATTAAATTGTATAGAGATCCCGGCGCTGTTTTTGTCTCCGGCGGAAGGTCTGCACGGTGGGCTTGGAGCTGCGACGAAGGAGGATATAGTGATTTTGATCTCAAAAGGCGGAAAGTCTTTTGAGATGGACAGTATTTTAAGATCCTGCAATCAGATGGGAGTCGCGACAATTGCGGTCACCGAGAACGAGGATACCTATCTGGCCAGAAATACAACGATACAGCTGTTTGTGAGAGTGGACAGGGAACCGGATTCCTTTAACATGCTGGCTACGGCGAGCACGATGGCGGTGATCGCCGTGTTTGATGCTCTTGCGATAGAAATGGCGGAAGAGAAAAATTTTAAAAAAGAACATTTTCTTCGTATTCATCCGGGCGGAGAGGTCGGTGAGAGACTGAAAAGTCAACTGAATGAGTGATGGGGGTGGAGAATCATGGCATTGTTGTCTGTTTCCTTGTTTGCCGCAGATATCATGCAGCTGAGAGATGAAATTGCCTCTATTTCGGAGTCGGGTGCCGATCGCCTGCATATAGACATAATGGATGGACATTTTGTACCGCTTTTTGGCTGCAATACTATATGGATAAAAAAAGTTCTCGCTGAAATAAAGATACCGGCTGAGATTCATTTTATGGCTTATCTGACGGAAGATCTTCTGGAGCAGTATCTCTTGTTGAAACCGGAGGAAGCGGTAATACATATTGAGGCGGCAGAGTTTGATAAAAACGTACGGCTGTTGAAAAAAATTACGTATGCCGGAGCGGATTGCGGGCTGGCGATTTCTCCGGCTACATCCCCGGATGCATTGACGCCATATTTGCCTTATATCAATACTGTCCTTGTGATGAGCAGAAAACCGGGGGAGGAAAACAGCGAATTTACGGAGGAAGTATATACCAGGATCCGGGATATCGATAAGATGATCCGCCGGGAAGAGAGAGAGATAAGGATCAATGTGGATGGAGGATTAGATGCCGGGCGGGCGTTGAAAGCCGTGAAGAGCGGTGCGGATGAGGTGGTGATAGGGCGGGCTTTCTATGGAGAAAAGAATAAGAGGAAGATGGTGGAAAGCATACACAAAAATAAAAGATAAATGCAATATGGCAACAAAAAAATCCGTCGAAAGGCGGATTTTTCTTTATCAATATTTTAGAATTAATTTAGAAAAATCAATTGACATGATGATGGCTAAGTGATATTTTATGGTAAGAAGATATTAGCACTCTATCTAAATGAGTGCTAACAAATTTCAAAAACCGCATATACTATTCTATAAGATAATATGTAGTATCTTATAAAAATATGGGGAAAATAAGATAGGGGGATAATAGCAGCAATGGAATTAGATGACAGAAAACTGAAAATTCTGCGGGCCGTTATCCGCAACTATCTTGAGACCGGCGAGCCGGTGGGAAGCCGGACGATCTCCAAGTACACCGATCTGAATCTGAGTTCCGCGACGATCCGCAACGAGATGGCGGATCTGGAGGAGCTTGGCTATATCCTGCAGCCGCATACTTCAGCGGGGAGGATTCCCTCCGATAAGGGTTACCGCCTGTATGTGGATAATATGATGCAGGAGAAGGAAAAAGAAGTGGAGGAGATGAAGAGCCTGCTTCTGGAAAAAGAGGATAAGATCGAACATCTTCTGAAGCAGGCGGCGAGGGTTCTGGCCAACAATACGAACTATGCCACACTGATCTCCGCTCCGACGGTGCATCACAATAAGGTAAAGTTCATTCAGCTCTCCAGAGTGGACGCGAGACAGCTCCTGGCGGTGATCGTGGTGGAGGGAAACGTGATCCGCAACAATATCCTGGAAGTGCAGGAAGAGTTGGACGATGAGACGATCCTGAAGCTGAATATGCTGCTCAACACGAATTTAAACGGGCTGTCCATCGAAGAGATCAATCTGGGTATGATAGCAGCCATGAAGCAGACGGCGGGTATACACAGCGAGATCGTCAGCGGCGTGATCGATGCGGTGGCGGAGGCCATCCGTGCGGATGAGGATCTCCAGATCTACACCAGCGGCGCCAACAATATCTTCCGGTACCCGGAACTTTCGGACGGACAGCGCGCCAGCGAGCTGATCTCCACCTTTGAAGAGAAGAAGCAGCTGACGGAACTGGTCCAGGGGACTCTGACGGATGAGAAGAATACGGGTATTCAGGTCTACATCGGGGAGGAGACGCCCATGGCGAATATGAAAGACTGCAGTGTGGTGACGGCAACTTATGAGCTGGGGTCCGGGATGAAAGGAACGATAGGGGTCATCGGGCCAAAGCGAATGGATTATGAGAAGGTTGTGGATGCTCTGAAGACAATGAAAAAACAGATGGATCAATTATATGAGATATAGAAAGGAATGAGGATCGTGGCAGAAAAGGAAAAGGATATACTGGAGGAGACTGTTCCCGTGGAGGAAGTGAAGGAAACGGACGGGGCGGAAGAGATGCCGGAGGAAAGCGCGGAGAAAATTCCGGAGGAGAACGGAGAAGAAAAGGCGCCTGACGGGGAGAAGGATCCGGAGGGGGAAGCGCCCGCCAGAGAGAAGGAGAAAAAGGGCTTCCGCAAAAAAAGCCGGGAAGACAAAAAGGCCGATGTTCTGAATGAAAAGATCGGGGAGCTGGAGGATAAGGTAAAACGGCAGCTCGCGGAATTTGAGAATTTCAGAAACAGGACCGAAAAGGAAAAGTCGGCGATGTTTGAGATCGGGGCAAAGAGCGTGATCGAGAAGATGCTCCCGGTGGTGGATAACTTTGAGAGAGGGCTCTCGGGATTGTCTGAGGAGGAGAAGGAAGCGCCCTTCGCGTCGGGCATGCAGATGGTCTATAAACAGCTGCTGACGGAACTGGACAGTCTGGGTGTAAAACCGATCGAGGCGGTGGGAAAAGAGTTTGATCCGAACCTTCACAACGCGGTGATGCAGGTGGAGAGCGAAGAGTACGGATCCGGCACGGTGGCCCAGGAGATGATGAAGGGCTACACTTACCGGGACAGCGTGGTAAGGCACAGTATGGTTGCGGTTGTAAGTTGATGCTGAGGATTCCGGAGGCATCATTGACAATAAAAACAATAAAACATTTCAGATAGAAGAGAGGAGAAAAGTTATGAGCAAGATCATTGGTATTGACTTGGGTACAACAAACAGCTGCGTGGCAGTTATGGAAGGTGGTAAACCCACCGTTATCGCCAACACGGAAGGCGCAAGAACAACTCCGTCCGTAGTGGCATTTACAAAGACAGGGGAGAGACTGGTAGGTGAACCCGCAAAGCGTCAGGCGGTCACAAACGCTGAGAACACGATCTCTTCCATCAAGAGAGATATGGGCACGGACAAAAAGAGAAATATCAGCGACAGGAAATATTCCCCGCAGGAGATCTCCGCTATGATCTTACAGAAGCTGAAAGCGGACGCGGAGAGCTATCTGGGCGAGACGGTATCGGAGGCTGTGATCACGGTGCCCGCATACTTCAACGACGCACAGAGGCAGGCGACAAAGGACGCGGGAAAGATCGCAGGGCTTGAGGTAAAGCGTATCATCAATGAGCCCACGGCGGCGGCGCTGGCCTACGGTCTGGACAACGAAAAAGAGCAGAAGATCATGGTGTATGACCTGGGCGGCGGCACGTTCGATGTGTCCATCATCGAGATCGGCGACGGCGTGATCGAAGTGCTTGCTACAAACGGCGACACCCGTCTGGGCGGCGATGACTTCGACCAGAAGATCACCGATTATATGATCAGTGAGTTTAAGAAAGCGGAAGGCGTGGACCTGTCCAACGATAAAATGGCGCTGCAGAGACTGAAAGAGGCTGCTGAGAAGGCGAAAAAGGAATTGTCCTCCGCGACAACGACGAATATCAACCTGCCGTTCATCACAGCGACAGCGGAAGGTCCGAAGCACTTTGACATGAACCTGACAAGGGCAAAATTCGACGAGCTGACTCATGATCTGGTGGAGAGAACGGCTATTCCGGTGCAGAACGCCATGAGGGATGCCGGATTGACCAATGCCGATCTGGGCAAGGTACTGTTAGTCGGCGGTTCCACAAGGATTCCGGCAGTGCAGGATAAGGTAAAACAGTTGACAGGAAAAGATCCCAACAAGTCGCTGAACCCGGACGAGTGTGTGGCGATCGGTGCTTCCGTACAGGGCGGTAAACTGGCAGGCGATGCGGGCGCAGGTGATATCCTGCTGCTGGATGTGACACCGCTGTCACTTTCCATTGAGACCATGGGCGGTGTCGCAACAAAACTGATCGAGAGAAACACGACGATCCCGACCAAGAAGAGCCAGGTGTTCTCCACAGCGGCGGATAACCAGACCGCGGTGGATATCAACGTACTGCAGGGCGAGAGACAGTTCGCCAAGGACAACAAGTCCCTCGGTCAGTTCAGACTGGACGGAATCCCGCCTGCAATGCGCGGTGTGCCTCAGATCGAGGTTACTTTCGACATCGATGCGAACGGTATCGTAAACGTATCTGCGAAAGATCTGGGAACAGGTAAAGAGCAGCATATCACGATCACAGCGGGCTCCAACATGTCCGATGACGATATCGAGAGAGCGGTGAAAGAAGCAGCGGAGTTTGAGGCGCAGGATAAGAAGAGGAAAGAAGCGATCGATACCAGAAACGATGCGGATTCCTTCGTATTCCAGACCGAAAAGGCTCTCAGCGAAGTGGGCGATAAGATCGATGCATCCCAGAAGGCGACCGTGGAAGACGATATCAAAGCGGTCAAAGATATTTTGGAGAGAACGAAGGATCAGTCGGACATCTCCGACAGTGATCTGGATGCGCTGAAAGCGGCGAAGGAAAAACTGATGAACGATGCACAGGCGCTGTTCACAAAGATGTATGAGAATATGCAGGGAGCGCAGGGAGGTCAGGCAGGTCCCGATATGAGCGGATTCACCGGCCAGGCAGACGCAGGCGCATCGGATGCCGGAAGCGCGCCTCAGGACGACGTAGTGGACGGGGATTTCAGAGAAGTATAAAAATCATTTCAGGTTAGGGTGCACTGGAAAGACCTTTGCGGAACCGGAAAAGAAACTGGAATAGAGGAAAGCAACATGGCTGAACAGAAAAGAGATTACTATGAAGTGCTCGGCGTCGATAAAAATGCGGACGATGCAGCACTGAAAAAAGCATACAGGGTGCTTGCGAAAAAGTATCACCCGGATATGAATCCGGGTGATACGGAAGCGGAAAAGAAATTCAAGGAAGCTTCGGAGGCATATGCGGTGCTCAGCGATCCTGAAAAGAGACGGCAGTATGACCAGTTCGGGCATGCGGCGTTTGACGGCACCGGGGGAGCCGGAGGCTTCGACTTTAGCGGTATGGATTTCACGGATATCTTCGGAGATATTTTCGGGGATCTGTTTGGCGGCGGCAGAAGCAGGCGGGGCAACAGCGGGCCGATGCAGGGAGCCAATATTCGCACATCCGTGCGTATCAATTTTGAGGAAGCTGTTTTCGGCTGCACAAAAGAACTGGAGCTGAACGTCAAGGAGGAGTGTAAGACTTGCCATGGCACCGGTGCAAAACCGGGCACAAGCCCGGAGACCTGCTCGAAGTGCGGCGGTAAGGGCCAGGTGGTGATGACTTCCCAGTCGTTCTTCGGCACGGTCAGAAATATTCAGACCTGTCCGGACTGCCGCGGAACCGGCAAGATTATCAAGGAAAGATGCCAGGATTGCCGCGGAACAGGTTTTGTGCCGATGCGGAAGAAATTTGCCATGGATATCCCGGCGGGTATCGATAACGGGCAGTGTATCCGGAAGACCGGGCTTGGAGATCCGGGTACGAACGGCGGACCGAGAGGCGATGTGCTGGTGGAGGTTGTCGTGGGACGCCATCCGATCTTCCGGCGTCAGGATTATAATATTTTCTCTACGGTGCCGGTATCTTATGCGATTGCGGCGCTGGGCGGCGAGGTGCTGGTGGATACGGTGGACGGCAGGGTCGCCTACGAAGTGAAAGCAGGCACTCAGACCGACACGAAAGTGCGCCTGAAAGGAAAGGGTGTTCCCACGCTCCGGAATAAGGAAGTGAGAGGCGATCACTATGTGACGCTGGTGATCCAGACGCCGGAGAAACTCTCCTCGGAGGCGAAAGAACTGCTCAGAAAGTTTGACGAACTGACAGGGGATTCTCTGAACGCTGCAAAGAAAGCGGGCGAAGAAAAGCAGGCCGAAAGCGGCGGAGGAAAGAGAAAGAAGAGAAAACTGTTTTAAAATATAAGGATAGCTCCCGTTCGGACAGACAGGTGGAATGATAAACCCGCTGCCCGAGAGGGAGCTTCTCTCTTCCTGCCATGTTACTCCAGATTCAGTTTCTTTTTATTGATATAGAAACATATCCCGTACAACAGAACGATAAAGGCGATGCCGATGCCGATACTGCCGCCCATAACATAGTTCATAAAAGACCTGACGTTTCCCTCCAGGAAAGCATTTAAATTATAACCGGTGGCGGCCAGAAAGATAGTGCTGACAATCTGGTTTGCCAAATAGATGCAGAAGCCGGCCAGGATACTGAACCCGGTGCGCCCGCTCTGGAAAAGCTGTCCGATCGCCATGCTGGCTGTGATCCAGAGGATGCGGTAGAGGAGGCCGAGCAAAAATTCAACGACAGCCAGAAAGATCAGATAGGAAACAGACATACCGAATATCTCATCGACACTCAGGGTAAATTCCTTCCACGAAAAGGTGGAAAAGGCATTGAAAAATTCTCCGCCGGAACCGACCTGCAGGAGGATCAGCACGGAGGCTGACAGTAAAACAGATGAAACTGTCATCCAGACGAAGAGAGTAAAAATTTTCACTCCGAGGGTGGCGGCGGGGGATACCGGCAGTGTATGGGTCAGATATCCCTGCGAAGAGTACATGGTTTTATGGTAATGATAGCAGAGGTAGATAAAATCCACGCAGTAAATACCGATAAGGGCAATGATATAGAGGATGAGCATGACTCCGCTCATAATGACGGAGAAGGTTGCATCCGAGCTGTCTCCCTGATCCAGTCTGAGCAGGGCGAGAGAGCCCATGAGAGTGGCTGCCGCAAGGACCGCCCAGGTCGTAAATATCGTTTTTGATGTGTGTTTGAATTCATATTTGATCAGTTTTCCTAACATTTGAATACCTCCCTGAACAATGCATCGATGGATTTCTGATGCTGCATGCGGATATCGTCCACGGACGCCTGCAGGCAGACCTGCCCCTCCTTTAAAAAGATCACCTGATCTAAAATATTTTCTATATCGGAGATCAGATGGGTTGAGATCAAAACGGAGGCGTCCGGTTCATAGTTTGTCAGAATCGTGTGCAGGATATAGTCCCTCGTGGCGGGATCGACGCCCGCGATCGGCTCATCCAGAACGTACAGTTCCGCCCGTCTGCTCATCACAAGGATAAGCTGTACTTTTTCCTTTGTACCTTTGGACATGGTCTTCAGTCTGGCCTTCGGATCGATCTGAAGGGATTCAAGCATCTTATAAGCCCGCTCCGGCTCAAAGTCGGCGTAGAAGGCGCCGAAGTAGTCCATGACCTCTTTTACGGTATTGTTCATGTTCAGATAGGTCTGGTCCGGCAGGTAGGAGATGATCTTCTTGCTCTCGATGCCCACCGGCAGTTTCTTGATGTAGAGTTCCCCGGATGTGGGGGTGAGAAGTCCGTTCAGCAGCTTGATAAAGGTAGTCTTTCCGCTGCCGTTGGGGCCGAGCAGTCCGATGATATGGCCGCTCTCTATCTCCAGGCTGACGCGATTCAGGGCGGTCATTTTGCCGTAGGCCTTTGTCAGCTCTTTACAGGTTACTAAAGTGCTCATGCTGTCTCCTCCTTTAACGCTTCCTTCAGCAGCTGCAGCGTTTCCTCCCCGGAAAAGCCGAGTTGCCGCATACTTTTTAAAAATTGAGAAATGGAATCAAACGCCATCTTTTGTTTTAATAGATCGATCAAGTCAGTATCCTCCGTAATGAATCGTCCGTTGGTGCGCTGGGTGTAGACCAGTCCCTCCCGTTCCAGCTCCGAGAAGGCACGCTGCATGGTGTTGGGATTGACGGAGGCTTCGTTCGCCAGATCCCGGACAGAGGGCAGTTTATCGCCCGGCAGATATTTTCCGGTGACGATATCCAGCTTCAGTTTTTCCATGATCTGGATAAAGACCGGGCGGTCCGACGTCAGATGCCATTTATCAGCGGTCGGTTTCTTATTCTGCGTACTTTCCAATTTCTGATACTCCTTTCCGCGCCTGAGCGCTGATAATTTGCGTATTATTGTATTAAGTGCATAATACAGCAATACAGCAAAGCTGTCAAGAGGAAAAATAAAAAAGCTTCTTTTTGTACGAAATATGTGATATGGTAGATAGGCGGAAAGAAGGGAGAACAGCGATGAAATGGAAAAAATTCAGAATAAAAACCATTACGGACGCGGAGGATATTATTGTCAGCACGCTCTATGATATCGGTCTGGAAGGGGCGCAGATCGAGGATAAGGTACCGCTGACGGCGCTGGAAAAGGAGCAGATGTTTGTGGATATCATGCCGGAGGGGGAGCAGGACGACGGCATCGCCTATCTCAGCTTTTTTGTGGAGGAGGAAACATATGCCCGGGAGCAGGATCTTCTGCGGCGTGTGGAGGAAGAACTGGCGAATCTGCGGCAGTTTATGGATATCGGCGAGGGAAGCGTCGCCGTGGATGAGACCGAGGACATCGACTGGATCAACAACTGGAAACAGTATTTCCATCAGTTCTATATAGATGATCTGCTGGTGATCCCATCCTGGGAGGAAGTAAAGCCGGAGGATGAGGGAAGGAAGATCCTGCACATCGATCCGGGGACTGCCTTTGGGACAGGGATGCATGAGACGACTCAGCTTTGCATCCGGCAGATCAGAAAGTATCTGACAAAAGATACCGTATTGCTGGATGTGGGAACCGGAAGCGGCATCCTGGGAATTCTTTCTCTGATGTACGGAGGAAAGAGAGTGGTCGGCACGGATCTGGATCCCTGCGCGGTGCCTGCGGTGGAGGAGAATCTGGAGGCAAACCATATTTCGCCGGAACTGTTTGAGCTGATTATCGGTAATATTATCACAGACAGGGAAGTGCAGGAGAAAGTGGGCTTTGGTTGTTGCGATATCGTTGTGGCGAACATACTGGCGGATGTGCTCGTGCCGCTGACGCCGGTCATCGTACATCAGTTAAAGCCCGGCGGGATCTACATCACATCGGGAATCATTGACGACAAGGAGAATGTGGTCAGGGAAGCGGTGGAAAGCGCCGGACTGGAGATTCTGGAAGTGACTTACCAGGGCGAGTGGGTGAGTGTGACGGCGAGAAAGCCACAATAAATACAGTACAGGGCAGAGGCAGGAGATACAGATGTACCAGTTTTTTATAGAACCATCGGGCGTACAGGACGGCCGTATCGTGATCACAGGCTCCGACGTCAACCATATCAAAAATGTGCTTCGGATGCATGTCGGGGAAAAGATAGCGGCTGTGGACGAGAGCGGGGAGAGGAAGTGGATCTGTGAAATAGGGGAGCTTAGGGAGAACAGCGTCCGCTGCGATATTGTGTCAGTGGAGGATGGGGACACGGAACTTCCCGCGAAGATATTTTTGTTCCAGGGGCTTCCCAAGGGCGATAAGATGGAGCTCATTTTGCAGAAAGCTGTGGAACTGGGGTGTTTCGAGATCATTCCGGTGGTGTGCAGGCGGTGTGTTGTAAAGCTGGAGGAGAAGAAGCAAAAGAGCAAAGTGCAGCGCTGGCAGAGCATTTCGGAGGCGGCGGCAAAGCAGAGCGGGCGCAGGATCATTCCCTGTGTCCACGAGGTGATGCGTTATTCGCAGGCGCTGTCCTATGCGGCGGATATGGATGTCAGGCTGATCCCCTATGAGCGGGCGGAGGGCATGGCGGAGACAAAAAAGCTCCTCGGGGAGTTGAAGCCGGGGCAGAAGATCGCGGTCTTTATCGGACCGGAGGGAGGCTTTGAGGAGGCGGAGATCGAGGAGGCAAAAAATGCCGGCGTGATACCGGTCACGCTGGGGAGAAGGATACTCAGGACGGAGACGGCGGCGATCACAGCGCTCTCCTGGCTGATGTATGCGTTAGAGCGACAGTAATCTGGTACCTTTTTTCGACAGATACATAAAATAAGTTATGAGACAGAAAATGGATGTATTCATAGAGGCGCCTGCGCAGGGCTGATCTGACAGATACAGACAGGAGACAGGAGAACGATGAAAATGGAAGTATATCTGGACAATTCGGCGACAACCCGCGTTTTCCCGGAGGTGGCTGAACTTATGACAAAGATCATGCTGAAGGACTACGGAAATCCTTCCAGTATGCACTTTAAGGGCGTACAGGCCGAACAGTATGTGAAACATGCGAAAGAACAGATTGCGAGACTGCTGAAAGTGAATGAGAAAGAAATTATATTTACTTCCGGCGGCACAGAGGCGGATAATCTGGCGCTGGTCGGAGTGGCGATGGCAAACAGAAGAAACGGCACGCATCTGATCACTACCAGAATAGAGCATCCTGCGGTGCTCAAAACAATGGAATATCTGGAACAGCAGGGATTCCGTGTGACATATCTTCCGGTGGATGGTACCGGAAGGGTGAGGATGGAGGACCTGCAAAAGAGCATTCGGCCCGATACGATCCTCGTGTCGATCATGCACACCAACAATGAGATCGGTACGGTGGAACCGACTGCGGAGATAGGAGCACTGATCAAAAAAATAAATCCGCGCACACTGTTCCATGTGGATGCGGTGCAGGGATTCGGGAAATTCCGCATTTATCCGAAGAAGATGTATATTGATCTGCTCTCGGTCAGCGGTCATAAGATCCACGGTCCGAAAGGAATCGGATTTTTATATGTGGGTGAGAAGGTGAAACTGCATCCTGTCGTACATGGCGGCGGGCAGCAGGGAGGAATACGTTCGGGCACGGAGAATGTTCCCGCCATCGCGGGACTGGGACTGGCGAGCGTAAAGATATATGAGACGCTGGAAGAGGACGCCGAGCGGATGTACCGCCTGCGGGAAAAACTGATACAGGGAGTCGCGGATATCGGAAATATTCAGGTGAACGGCTGTCCGGGCAGAGAAGGAGCGCCCCATGTGGTGAGTATATCTTTCCGCGGCGTCAGGAGCGAGGTGCTTCTCCATGCGCTGGAGGACAAAGGAATCTGTGTATCCGCGGGAAGTGCCTGTGCCGCAAAACATCCCCGCCCGTCGGAGACACTCAAAGCGATCGGCGCGGAGCGCTCTCTGCTGGAATCCACTCTGCGCTTCAGCCTCTCCCTGTTTACCACAGAGGAGGAAATAGTCTATACTGTACGCGCATTGCATGAGATAGTGCCTGTGCTGAGGAGATATTCGAGATATTAGACGAGATGACAAAATATATTTTATAGTGAGATTTGAAAAGACGGGTGAGAGAATACGGATCCCGTCTTTTTTTGAAAAAATTATTTTCTTTACAAAATCTTTTACGCCGAGGTTGACAAATATACGGCGGCCTACCTATAATATGGGGGCGGCAGCGGCAAAAAAATTTATGGAATATTTTGGGGATGAAAGAACGCGGAAAGGAAAAAATCATGGAATACAAAGCATTTTTGCTGAAATATGCTGAGATTGGCATCAAGGGCCGGAACCGCTATCTCTTCGAGGATGCCCTGGTGGAGCAGATCCGATACGCTCTCAGACGGTGCGAGGGGGAGTTTTCGGTGAGAAAGGAGCAGGGGCGTATCTACGCGGATGTCATTTCAGACCGCTACGATTACGATGAGGTGGTGGAGAACCTGAAAAGAGTATTCGGGCTTTCCCATATCTGTCCGATGATCCAGCTGGAGGATGAGGGATTTGAGAGACTGAGCGGGGAGATCGTAAAATATATGGATGCGGTGTACGAAGACAAGCATCTGACCTTTAAGGTGAACGCGCGGAGAGCCAGAAAAAATTATCCGAAGACCTCGATGGAGATCAACTGTGATCTGGGGGAAGCTCTCTTGAATGCGTTTCCTGAGATGCGGGTGGACGTGCATGAGCCCGAGGTAATGCTGAATGTGGAGGTACGCGAACACATTTATGTGTATTCCGTTGTCATCCCGGGGCCCGGAGGGATGCCTGTGGGGACGGCGGGAAAAGCGATGCTGTTGCTGTCGGGGGGGATCGATTCTCCCGTGGCGGGTTATATGATCGCAAAGAGAGGCGTCCGGATCGACGCGGTGTATTTTCATGCGCCGCCGTATACCAGCGAGCGGGCGAAGCAGAAAGTGATCGATCTTGCGAAAGCGGTGTCAAAATATGCCGGGGAGATACATCTGCATGTGATCAACTTTACGGATATTCAGATGTATATATACGATAAGTGCCCTCATGATGAGCTGACGATCATTATGCGCAGATACATGATGCGGATCGCGGAATATCTGGCGAAGGAGAACGGCTGCCTGGGACTGATCACCGGGGAATCCATCGGTCAGGTGGCGTCCCAGACTACGGCGTCCTTACTCGTGACAAATGAAGTGTGCACGCTGCCGGTGTACCGCCCGCTGATCGCCTTTGACAAGATGGATATTGTGGAGATCGCGGAAAAGATCGACACCTATGAGACATCGGTACTTCCCTACGAGGACTGTTGTACGATCTTCGTGGCAAAACATCCCGTGACAAAGCCGAACCTGAATATCATTCGGAAACATGAGACACATCTGGCGGAGAGGATAGATGAGCTGGTGCGCACCGCTCTTGAGACAAAAGAGATCCTTGCGGTGAGCGCGGACAGATAGAAAGCAACGGCTGCGGGCGGCCTTACGTAAAAAACCGGAAGCAGATGCTTCCGGTTCCGTGATTTTTAAATTCTATGTATATTCGATTTCTACTGAATTAAATATGGCTGCAAAGCGTTCATAATATCGTCCATTTCTTTTTCGGCGTGGATGTTCAGATCGATAGGCTTGGATAAATCCAGAGAGAAGATACCCATAATGGATTTTGCATCGATAACATAACGGCCTGAAACTAAATCGAACTCATTGTCAAACTTCGTGATCTCATTTACGAAGGATTTTACTTTGTCGATAGAATTTAAAGAAATTTTAACAGTTTTCATTAGCAGTTCCTCCTTCTCGTGCAGAGTTCCGCGAGTGCACTGCCCGGGCACTTGCTGATTTTATGTTCTTGTTCCCTTAGTCTACTTGCAGAATGGGGAAAAGTCAATACCAAATTACTACGAAAATAAAGGAATAATTATTATGAGAAACGTGGCATTACACAATCTTGGATGTAAGGTCAATTCTTATGAATTGGACGTTATTGGGCAAAAACTGGAGGAAAAGGGCTTTTCTATTGTGCCGTTTGATGAAGTCGCCGATATTTATATCATAAATACCTGTTCCGTGACGAATATTGCGGACAGGAAGAGCAGACAGATGCTGCATCAGGCGAAAAAGAGAAATCCGGAAGCGGTGGTGGCAGCGGTGGGCTGCTATGTCCAGACTGCAGGGGAACGGGCGCTGTCCGATGAGGCGGTAGACCTGGTGATCGGCAATAACCGCAAAAAGGATATCGTGGAAATTCTGGAGGAATATTTGCGGGACAGGGAGGGGGCGGACAAGACTCTCGGCGGGAGGACGGTCATCGATATAGGCGCGGAGACGGAATACGAGGAGATGCGGCTGGTGCGCACCGCGGAACACACCCGCGCCTACATAAAAATTCAGGACGGATGCAACCAATTTTGCTCTTACTGCATCATACCTTATGCGAGGGGCAGAGTCAGAAGCCGCAGAGAAGAGGATATTTTGCAGGAGGTACAGGGACTCGCAGCGAACGGTTTTCGGGAGATCGTGCTGACCGGGATCCACATCAGTTCCTACGGACTGGATTTTGACGGCAGAAAGAATCCGCTGCCGGGGGAGCCCTTTCCGGGCGGACGCTTACTGCGCCTGCTGCAGAAGCTGGATCGTGTGGAGGGTCTGGGCCGGATCCGGCTGGGCTCCCTGGAGCCCCGTATTATTGTGCCGGAATTTGCGGAGGGATTAAAAGGCATAAAAAAGCTGTGTCATCATTTTCATCTCTCCCTGCAGAGCGGATGTGATGAAACGCTGCGCCGTATGAATAGACATTATACGGCGCGGGAATACTTGGAAAAGGTGGAGCTGCTTCGGGAGACTTTTGAGCACCCGGCCATCACAACGGATGTTATCGTGGGATTCCCGGGGGAGAGTGAGGAGGAGTTTGAGAAAACAAAGCGTTTTCTGGAGGAGATTCGTTTTTATGAGATGCACGTTTTTCCGTATTCCAGGAGGGAGGGCACAACGGCGGCCGTGAGAAAGGATCAGGTGCCGGAGCCCGTAAAAAAGAGGCGGAGCGAAATACTGTTGGAGCTTGCAAAGAGGCAGTCGAAGGAATTTCGGAAAAATTACATAGGGAGAGATGTCGAAGTGCTTTTTGAGGAGAGCAGGGAGATGGATGGTGTGTCCTGCCAGGTCGGTTATACCGCGGAGTATATCAGGGCGGCAAAAAGGACAAAACAAGATCTTTGCGGGAAAATATGCGCCGGGAAGCTGACCGGATTCACAGAAGATAATTTATTATGGTTCGAATAGTTGATTTTACGAAGCTTTTAGGTTAAAATGTGAAGAGAATTTTCGCCAGTATAGTGAGTATACAGAAGGACGACAGCGGGACGAAGGGTACAGAATATGGAAGATTTTGGAAATACCAGGTTTTTTAAGGTGGAAGCGGAGCAGGAAAACGGAACAAGAATTATTTTGGATACGGTGTATCACGCTTTGACCGAGAAAGGATATAATCCGGTGAATCAGATCGTGGGATATATCATGTCGGGAGATCCCACCTATATTACAAACCACCAGGGAGCGAGGAGTCTCATCATGAAAGTGGAGAGAGACGAGCTGGTCGAGGAACTGTTGGAGCAGTATATCAGAAGCAACGGATGGAAATAGCGAGGGCGTATTATGCGAATAATGGGTTTGGATTTCGGCTCCAAAACGGTAGGCGTTGCGATAAGCGATCCGCTTCTCATCACTGCCCAGGGGATCACTACGATCCGGCGAAAGGGAGAGAATAAACTTCGCCAGACACTGGCACAGATCGAGGCACTGATTGAAGAATATGAAGTGTCTGAAATTGTACTGGGCAATCCCAGGCATATGAATGCGGACGAGGGAGAACGCTCGAAACTCTCCGCGGAGTTTAAGGATATGCTGGAGCGGAGGACAGGCCTGCCCGTCGTGCTCTGGGACGAGAGGCTGACTACTGTGGCGGCGGAAAAAATACTGATAGAGGCGAATGTGCGCAGGGAACACAGGAAAGAATACGTAGATAAGATCGCTGCCGTTCTGATTCTGCAGAGTTATCTGGACTACAGGGGACTGCGGGATTCGGCTTCCGGGGCACAGGAACCGGAGAGGTAGAGAGATATGGAGAAAATTACATTTACGGTAAACGGAACCGAGAAGGTGGAGTTTTACGTTCTGGAACAGACAAAGATCGGCGGAACGAATTATATTTTAGTAACTGATATGGAAGACGGAGACGGGGACGCTCTGATTTTGAAAGATCTGTCAAAACCGGAAGAAAAAGACGGACTGTACGAGATCGTATCCGAAGAGAAAGAACTCGGTGCGGTGGCGGCTGTCTTTGAAACATTAATGGAGGATGTGACATTTGTGTCAGATGATGAGTAGTCTTCTCTTCAGACGAGCAGTATGGAGGGAATTTGATTGAAGAAAGAAAAAATGAAAACGGCGTCCAGGCTTAAGATCATTCCGCTTGGCGGACTGGACGAAATAGGCATGAATATTACTGCCTTTGAGTATGGGGACAGTATTATTGTCGTGGACTGCGGCCTGTCATTTCCGGATGACGACATGCTGGGTATCGACCTTGTGATACCGGATATTACTTATTTGAGAGAAAATGTGGGGAAAATAAAGGGATTTATTATTACTCACGGGCACGAAGACCACATCGGCGCGCTGCCCTATGTATTAAAAGAAATTTTGGTGCCGATCTACGCGACAAGGCTGACGATGGGCATTATAGACAGAAAACTGGAGGAACATGGATTAAACGGCCATGTGAGACAGCGGGTCGTGAAATTTGGTCAGATGATCACGCTGGACGATTTCAGAATAGAGTTTATCAAGACAAACCACAGCATTGTGGATGCGGCGGCGCTGGCGATCTATTCCCCGGCGGGGATCGTGGTGCACACGGGGGATTTTAAGGTGGATTACACGCCGGTGTTCGGGGATGCCATAGATCTGCAGCGGTTCGCGGAACTGGGGAAGAAAGGGGTGCTCGCTCTGATGAGCGATTCCACCAACGCGGAGCGCCCGGGCTTTACTCCCTCGGAGAAGACACTGGGGCCCACTTTTGACCAGATTTTTGAGGAGCATAAAAACACAAGACTTATTATAGCGACTTTTGCGTCCAATGTGGACAGGGTGCAGCAGATCATCAACTCGGCCTGCAAGTTCGGCAGGAAGGTTGTGGTGGAGGGCCGCAGTATGGTCAACATCATAGAGACTGCCACCAGTCTGGACTGTCTGCAGATACCGGAGAACACGCTGATTGATATAGAACAGCTCAAGGATTATCCGGAGGACAGGACGGTGATCATCGCCACGGGAAGTCAGGGGGAGAGCATGGCGGCGTTAAGTCGTATGGCCGGCAACAACCATAAAAAGATATCCATCGGTCCGAACGACACCGTGATCTTTTCTTCCCATCCGATTCCGGGAAATGAGAAGGCCGTCACGAAGGTGATCAATGATCTGCTCGTAAAAGGGGCGGATGTGATCTTTCAGGATGCGCCCCATGTCTCAGGACATGCCTGCCAGGAGGAGATCAAACTGATCTATAACCTTGTGCAGCCGAAGTACGCGATCCCGGTACACGGAGAGTACAAGCACTTAAAGGCCAACGCGAAGCTGGCGGAAGCGCTGGGGATTCCGAAAGAAAGAATTTTCATCCTGTCCAGCGGGAATGTGCTGGAACTGGATATGGAGAGCGCCGCGGTGACGGGGAAGGTACCGGTCGGCGATATCATGGTGGACGGCCTGGGCGTGGGCGATGTGGGAAATGTGGTTCTGCGCGACAGACAGCATCTTGCGGAGAACGGCATCATTATCGTGGTGTTGGCGCTCGATCAGACGAGCGGACAACTCACGGCGGGACCGGATATCGTATCCAGAGGTTTTGTGTATGTGCGGGAGGCCGATGAGTTGATGGATGAGGCGAGGGCTACCGTGCAGTTTACCGTGGAGAGGTGCCTGGAGAGAAATATCGTTGACTGGGGAAAACTCAAGAGCAGTATCCGGGATGGTCTGACGGATTTTATCTGGAAAAGGACTAAGCGCAGGCCTATGATCCTGCCGATCATTATGGAAGTATAAAATAAAAAAAGGAGTTTACTACATGCTAAAAAATGACCTGAGAATCAACAGCAGCCTGGCAGAATTGATCAGCAGTATTAAAAATTCCGAGATATATCGTAATTACGAAGAGGTTAGCAGAGAAGTAGGTGAAGTGCCGGGATTGCAGGAGAGAATCGACGAGTACAGGAGAAATAATTTTCTGATTCAGCAGAACCATGAGGGCGAAGAGCTGCTGCAGAAACTGGAGGATTTTGAGTTGGAGACGGCGGCTTTCCGCTCGGAACCGTTAGTGGATAAATACCTGTGCGCGGAGCGCGATTTTGTGAAGCTGAAACAGGATATTGATAACAGAATGCTTTCCGAACTGGAATTTTCCATTCCGGCAGGATTTTAGCAGGGCAAGAGGCAGAGATGAAACAGTTTATTGTGTCTGTCGGAACGGCAGCGGTAAAAATTATATTGTTTGTTTTGATAGTCAGGTATGTGATCGGTACGGCGACGGAGGCGTACGCTTTCGGCTACCGTATTTTCACGGAGGAACCGGTCAGCGCGGAGCCCGGTATCACCTACACGGTGACATTGTCTGAGGAGACGACGCCGGAGCAGGTGGCGGAGGCGCTGGAGGACTATGGGCTTGTCAGGGACAGGGATGTCTTTTATGTACAATATCTGCTCTCCGCCTACCGGGGAAAGCTGATGCCGGGAAATTATGAGTTGAGCACGGCGATGACGGGGGAAGAGATGCTGCAGGTCATGTCGAGTTCCTATGTGGACGAAGAGGAAGAAGAGTGACACAGGAGAGAACGGAAACCTTCATCCGATCTCTGGATGAGGGAAACACACCTTTTTTAAACAGAATAGAAAAGCAGGCCAGGGAAGCGGGCGTACCCGTCATCAGACCGGAGACACAGAGGCTTTTGCGATTTTTGCTCCAGATGCAAAAGCCCCGCCGGATTCTGGAGATCGGATGTGCGGTCGGCTTTTCTGCGTTATTGATGAGTGAATACGGCGGGAAGGACTGTCGCATCACAACGATAGAAAATTATGAGAAGCGGATCCCGCAGGCGATAGAAAATTTTCGGGAAGCGGGAAAAGAGGAACAGATCCGGCTGCTGCAGGGGGATGCGGCGGATATCCTGCCGGAATTGACAGATTCCTATGACATGATATTCATGGATGCGGCGAAGGGGCAGTATCTCTCCTTTCTGCCGGAGGCGATGCGACTGCTCTCCCCCGGAGGGCTTTTGATTTCGGACAATGTGCTGCAGGAGGGAGATATTCTGGAGTCCCGCTATGCGGTGACGAGGCGGAACCGGACGATCCACAGCAGGATGCGGGAATATCTGTATCAGATCACCCATGATCCCCGGCTGGAGACGATCATTCTGCCGGTGGGCGACGGTGTGGCAGCCAGTAAATTATGTTCTTCAGACAGAGGTGAAGTATGCGAAAGACAGAACTGTTGATCCCGGCGGGGAGCCTGGAAGTGCTGAAGACAGCGGTGATTTTCGGCGCCGATGCGGTCTATATCGGCGGAGAAGCTTTCAGCCTGCGAGCCAAAGCAAAAAATTTTTCGCTGCCGGAGATGGAGGAAGGCATCCGTTTTGCCCATGAGAGGAATGTGAAGGTCTATGTGACAGCCAATATTTTCGCGCACCACAGAGATATCGAGGAGGCGGGACGGTACTTTGAGGAACTGCGCGGCATGGAGGAGAAGCCGGACGCGCTGATCATTTCCGATCTCGGTCTTTTTTCCGTGGCGAGGGAAGTGTGTCCTGAGATGGAGATACATATCTCCACGCAGGCCAACAATACAAACTATAAAACATATACTTTCTGGAACAAGCTCGGGGCAAAGCGGGCAGTCTGCGCCAGAGAACTTTCCCTGTCGGAAATAAAGGAGATACGGGCGCATATACCGGAGGAGATGGAGATAGAGGCTTTTGTGCACGGCGCAATGTGCATTTCCTATTCCGGAAGGTGTCTGCTCAGCAATTATATGACCGGGAGGGATGCCAACCGGGGCGCCTGCACGCATCCCTGCCGCTGGAAGTATGCGGTGGTGGAGGAGAGCAGACCCGGGGAGTATCTGCCGGTGTATGAGAATGAGCGGGGAACGTTTCTGTTTAACTCGGGCGATCTGTGTATGATTGAGCATATACCGGAACTGATCGAGGCCGGGATAGACAGTTTTAAGATAGAAGGACGAATGAAGGCGGCTCTCTATGTGGCGACGGTGGCGAGGACATACAGGAGAGCGATCGATGACTGCCTGAAATCGGAAGAGATTTACCGGGGCAATATGGAGTGGTATAAGCGGGAAATCGGAAAGTGCACTTACCGACAGTTCACGACAGGATTTTACTTTGGGAAGCCCGGGCGGGAGTCCCAGATCTATGATTCTTCCACCTATCAGAGCGAGGCGGTCTATCTGGGTATGATAGAGGGGACCGATAGGCGGGGGTATGCGCACCTGGAACAGAAAAATAAGTTCTGCGCGGGGGACCTCATCGAGATCATGAAGCCGGACGGCAGGAATATACCGGTGACTGTGGAGGCGATGGAGGACGAGGAGGGCAATCCGATGGAGAACTGCCCCCATGCGAAACAGAAATTTTCGGTCAAACTGAGCGAGGTGCCGGAGAAGTACGATCTGCTGCGGACGATGGCGGGGCGGTGAGAACGCGCGAAAACTGTAGAAGTTGCACAGTCTGCGGCGGAAATCTTTGGATAATCTGCACTAAGTCACAAAATTTATTTTTCCTCTTGCAAAGTGAAAAAAAGTGGAGTATCTTTAAGAGGTAAAAATAATTGTATACAGGAATACAAGAATAAAGATGTTCCAAAGCGCGGCTTTTGGAACATTTTTCCGTTTAGGAGGAGAAGATTATGAGCGATGTAATGAACGTGGAAGAACTGTTTGGCCAGAACGTGTTTGACCTGGCAAAGATGCGCAGCCGTCTGCCGAAAAATGTTTTTAAAGAGGTGAAACGGGTCATGGATAAGGGCGGCGAGCTCTCCATGGCAACTGCGAACGTGGTGGCGAAGGAGATGAAGGACTGGGCCGTGGAGCACGGCGCCACTCACTATACCCACTGGTTCCAGCCTCTGACCGGCATCACGGCGGAGAAGCACGACGCTTTCGTGTCCCATCCCGATGAGGACGGCAAGATGATCACGGAGTTTTCCGGAAAAGAGCTGATCAAGGGAGAGCCGGACGCATCCTCGTTCCCCTCCGGCGGTCTGCGGGCGACCTTCGAGGCGAGAGGCTACACGGCGTGGGATATCACTTCCCCGGCGTTTTTGAAGGAGTCCGCCTGCGGTACGATCCTCTGCATCCCCACCGCATTCTGCTCCTACACGGGAGACGCGCTGGATAAGAAGACGCCGCTGCTGCGCTCCATGGAGGTGCTGAGCAGTCAGGCGCTGCGTATCGTGAGACTGTTCGGCGATACGGCCGCGACAAAGGTGACCGCTTCCGTCGGCCCGGAGCAGGAGTATTTCCTTGTCGATAAAGATCTGTACCTGCAGAGAGAGGACCTGATGTTCGCGGGCAGGACCCTGTTCGGGGCGCCGGCTCCGAAAGGGCAGGAGATGGAGGATCACTATTTCGGCGTAATCAAGGAGCGCGTGGGCGCTTACATGAAGGACCTGAACGAAGAGCTTTGGAAGCTGGGGGTGACGGCGAAGACGCAGCATAACGAGGTGGCTCCGGCGCAGCACGAGCTGGCGCCGGTCTATGCCACGGCGAATATCGCGGTGGACCACAACCAGCTTGTGATGGAGACCATGAAACGGATCGCCTACCATCACGACCTGAGATGTCTTTTGCATGAGAAACCTTATGCCGGCGTGAACGGCTCCGGCAAGCACAACAACTGGTCCATCACGACGGACAGCGGCGTCAACCTGCTCGACCCGGGCGACACGCCGAACAAGAATATCCGCTTCCTGCTGGTGCTGGCCTGCATCATGAAGGCGGTGGATACACACGCCGACCTGCTGCGCCAGAGCGCGGCGGATGTGGGGAACGACCACAGGCTGGGCGCGAACGAGGCGCCTCCCGCCATCATCTCCATCTTCCTCGGGGAACAGCTGGAGGATGTGGTGAAACAGCTGATCGAGACCGGAGACGCGGCGAAATTGAAGGAGGGCGGAAAGCTGGAGACCGGCGTGTCCACACTGCCCGACTTTGAGAAGGACGCTACGGACCGGAACAGAACATCACCGTTTGCTTTTACCGGCAACAAGTTTGAGTTCCGTATGGTGGGTTCCGCGGATTCCATCGCAAGCCCGAACACGACGTTAAATGCGATCGTGGCGGAATCTTTCTGCGAGGCGGCCGACAGGCTGGAGAAGGCGGAAGACTTTGACATGGCGGTACATAACCTGATCAAGGAGTATATGACCGAACACCAGAGGATCGTCTTCAACGGCAACGGTTATGCGGAAGAATGGGTGGAGGAAGCGGCAAAGCGCGGCCTGCCCAACATCAAATCCATGATCGAGGCGGCGGCTACATTGACCACAGACAAGGCGGTGGCGCTGTTTGAACGGTTCGGCATCTTCACGAAGGTGGAACTGGAATCCCGCGAGGAGATCATCTACGAGACCTACGCGAAGACCATCAATATCGAGGCGCTGACCATGATCGATATGGCGGGCAAAAAGATCATCCCCGCGGTCATGAAATACAGTAAGAATCTCGCGGACACCGTGAACGCGGTGAAGGCGGCGGGGGCGGATGCTTTCGCACAGGCGGATATATTGAAGTCTGTATGTGAGAAGCTCTCCGCCATGCAGACAGCTCTTAAGAAGCTGGAGAAGGTGGAAGCGGAAGCCGGCGCCATGAAAGACGCAAAAGAGCAGGCTTTCTTCTACAAGGATGTGGTGCGGGAAGTGATGCAGGAGCTGCGGGACCCCGCCGACGAGCTGGAGATGATCGTGGATAAGGATATCTGGCCTCTTCCGACCTATGGCGAGCTGATGTTTGAAGTATAAGAAGTATATTAAAAAATAAAGAGTCAAAAAACTGCCGTCTCGGAAAAATATTTTTTCCTGAAACGGCAGTTTTTGGCTTGTTTTACGGCATTTTCTACATTTTAGACACTTGACAGATATTTTGACTTTGCTATAATGAAGGAAAGGAAGCGGAGGATTGCAGGCATATGAAAGGCAGTTTGGAACGCAAACTTGATGGCCTGACAGATTATTACTTGGTAGTCTGTCTGTTTTTGTCCCTCTTTACTATGACCTGGGTCGGCGTCGGAAATATTGTGGTTGCCAGTCTGCTGGGGATTCTCCTCTGTATCATCGGGCTGATGCAGCAGTTCGCAAGGGTAGATATCTGGGCTTTCGCGTTTCTGGCGGGATATCAGTTGATGAGTATGGCTTCCTCTTTCGCCGCACATGGCAATATTGTTGACGGTTACGCCTCAACTCAGATGGTGTATCTGCCGATATATTTAATAATGGGATGCCTTTCCGTGAAGGAGACGAAGCTGCTTCGCAGACTCTGCGTTCTCTGGACGGCGGTGACGGCGGCGGCGGGATGTCTGCAGTTTGTCTACAGCACCGTGATTTTAGGGCGGGCATGGAGGCTCAGCGGTTTTCTGGGCAATCCGAACGCCATGGGAATATTTCTGGTGCTGGGCTGGATCGCACTGCTTCAGTGCAGGCAGGATCCGGCGGAGGGAAAGCTGGAAAAATATCTGCCGGCTCTGGAACCTGTTTTATTGGCGGCTCTGGCGCTGACATTGTCCATAGGCAGTTTTTTGGCGATGGCCGCCGGGATATTTGTACTGTTCCTGCTGGAAAGGAAGAACACGGACTGGAAAGGGGCGTTTCCCTACGCCTGCGGACTGTTGAGCAAGGCGAGTCTCGGAATCGGTACCGGTCTTCTGCTTTATCTGGCGGGGGCGAGGACGGATGAACCGTTAGTCTGTATCATCCCGCTGCTGTACATAGCGGCGCTGGCGGTATACTGGGAGAAGTTTGAAGCTTTTCTGAAAGCGTATCCGCTTATCCCGATCGGTGTTTCCGTGATGGGGGTACTGGTAGCTGGGGGGGTTGTAATCGTGAGACCCAGCTCGGCGGCGACTTTTGTGGAACGTCTGGCGATGATGCGGAACGGCCTGGGGTATATAGGTGTGAATCCGCTGCTGGGAGTAGGACCCTATCAGTGGAGAATGTTAAACCTGCAGGACAGCGATACCTATTTTAACACATGGCATATCCACAACATCCTGATCCATGTGGCAGTGGAGATGGGCCTTGTGGCGGCGGCATTTCTTCTGGCAGTCGCGGTGAGGAGTTTGAAAAAAGAGAAAAAAGCCGCTCAGAAAGCGGAACTTGCGGCGTTTTTCTTTCATAATATGATAGATACCGGTTTCTTTTATCTGGGAATTACCAGTCTGCTGATGCTGACGGCATCCGAACCGGGGATCAAAGGAAGAAAATTATCCGGCAGTGCGCTGAGATGGCTGTTCGGCGCTCTCGCTGTGATTCATATATATGATCTTATCAAATGGTTCTTTAACGGTTAAGAAAGAAAAGACGGAGGGGAGCGGATATGTGAGGAAAAAAGAAAAAATCGGAAAAAACGAATTTTTCAGCATATGGCTTCTTCTGGCAGGATTTGGTGCTATAACAACGCTGGTGCTCATAATGTGTATCAGCAGCGCCGGCAAGATCCCGGACAATGTGGGAAGGGTACTGACGGAGGAGGAACAGGAGGCAGTAGTCGGCAGAAACAGTGCGCTGGCCGAGTATGTTTATCTTTCTCCCAATGCTGATTTTCCCCGTGAGGGAACCATAACAAAAATTACGATCCATCATATGGCGGGCGATCTGGAACTGGAGGAAGTGGGAAAGCGTTTCTCCGACAGGGACAGAAGGACTTCCGCCAACTACGCCATCGACAGCAGCGGGAAAGTGGCGCTGTACGTGGAGGAGGCCAACAGGGCCTGGACATCCAGCAGCAAGGAAAATGACAGTCAGGCGGTGACCATCGAGGTGGCGAACGATGAGGTCGGCGGTCAGTGGCATGTAGGGGATGAGTCCTACGAGAAACTGATCGAACTTTGTACAGATATCTGCCGAAGGAACGGGATCGAGGAACTCCGTTATACGGGGGACGAGAGCGGGAATCTGACGCTCCACAAGATGTTCGCCGACACGGAATGTCCGGGACCTTATCTGGAGAGCAGAGTAGAAGAAATTGTTCAGACGGTAAATCAAAAATTAAAGCAAGAGGAATGATGAGTGTTGTTTGCTGAAAGGAGGTTTTTAAAGTGAGTCTGAGAAGGAACCTAAAAACTTATTTGATTGCAGCGGTGTTGCTGCTGATGGGTGGATTGGCTGTTGGAACGGTGGCGACAGCGAGTCAGCCGGATTCATATCTGACCATCCAGAAAAAGTGGAAAGGCTTCGAAGATGCCGATGAGAAGACGAAGAAGCTTTTGGATAAGGAAACTGTTACGGTTAAAATTGAGTATTATGAGTTAAATGAAAATGGAGAACGGATAAGTGACTTAAAAGAAGAGCTGGCTGAAATTGGGAAAGATGGCAATAGGAGTGTGGGAGATTGGAGCTGGCATCTCACAGAATATGTTAATTATAAAGATCGTGATTATCCGATTGATATTGTGAGTGTAAAGGAGATTGAGTGCTCAGAAGAGATCGGAGATTATATACTGGTTGATACAAAATATGACTGGAATGATCATATTCAGGCAGGTAATATAGTAGAAATTAAAAAATATGAATCAAGAGGAGGACACGAAGGCGTTCGAAGTTCTCTCATTACTTTGGAAAAGGATGTGGCAGATTTCAAAGACGGCATAGATGAGTATACGTATAATATAGAAGGACCGGATGGATATAGTAAATCGGTGATACTGACAAGGGAAGAACCTAAAAAAGTGATAGACGTAAATGAGTATAACTTCCCGAATCAAAGTAATGCAGTTGGTAAGTATACAATAACAGCTGCCGGTGGCGGCACGGTTCATCTTACTGTCAGTGACAGTGCTGAAATAGACGGGGCTGCAGCAGGAGAAGGCTTCTATGCAGAAAAGGGAAGCACAATTACTATTAGACCGACAAGTGCGGAAGAAGGAAAAACATACTACTATTCACTTACCAGCAGCGATAAGGAGATTGCCGAAGGAAAGATCGACGGAAATGAAGTAAAAGTAGAAATAACGGAATCCGGGACATATAAGGTGAAAATGACAGAGAGCGGAGAGGCATCTGATTTGCCGGAAGATGCAGATAATCTGGAGGAAGATGAGAAAGACGATACCGATGATGTATCGAAAAAAGAAACGGATAAGGATGCTCCTTTACCGGACGATAATTCCGCAGATGAAGAGAGTCCTGAAGAAGATGGAACAACAAATGGAGATAATACGCAGAATGATGTGACATCTGAGGGCGGAAATACATCTGATGGAAGTGATGGGGATGATACTTCTGGAAAAGATAATGTTAATATTCCAGATGAATCGGCACCTCTTACGAATGTTTTGCCTGAAGAGGATACGCAGAACCCTGAGAATATTGAGGAAACACCTGGTGATGACAGCAAGGAACCTGTAGATACAGAAACGCCAAAAGATCCGACAGATGGAGGAAGTACTGAGGGGAAAGGCGAGAATACGCCTGATGCTATAACGAATGGTGAAGATAATAAACCTGCTGAGACGCCTGTCACCCCAGATGCGCCGGAGGCAGCTGAGAATCCGGCTGCCGCTGCACCGACTGCTGAGGAATCTGTTGAGGTTGAGACTACAGCATTTACTGTCGCATATAGTTACAGTAATACAGTAGCAGGTGAATCTGTCAAGAATATTAAGAAAACGAGCAGTACTATGTCTATAACTGCCACAATAGAGGCGAATGGAGATACAGCTCCGGAGAACGGATGGGTGTATATGCTTGCCGGTGAAGGAGTGGAGACACAGTCGATAACGCTGACAGCTGGAGAGAATGGAACAGATTTAACACCTTTCATAACAGAAGGAGTTTTATATTCCTTAAGTTATGAAGAGGGCTGCAAAGTTTCTTACGGAAATTTGGAAGTTACTATTACCAATGTGTATAAACCGAAAGGTGCCTATAATATTGTACATGAGTATTATGTGAATGAAGTTTCTCCGGAGAATTTTGAAGGAAGAAGCAGTATTACGTTGGCGACGGATGCTGTGGGAAATGAGATTACAGCAGAAGAACTTCTTACCAAGAATAAAGTTGAACTGGTAACATCGTTTGTGCCTAATGAGGGACCCAGTGTGGGAAATACAAATACTTACGAGTATACGTATAAGTCTGAGGAAAATGCCTATGGTATAGGTAGTAGAGGTGGGGATTCTGGTTCCGTTTCGGGTAATGATGTGAGTGCTGATGAAGAAGGCATAGCACCTGCCAGTGAAACAGTGGATGATACGGATGATGATAAAGAATTAGAAGCGGTAGATAACTATACAGAGGATCCGAAGAAAGGGAGTGCGATAGTTCAGGAGGAAGGAAATGAAGTTATTATTCTGAAATATGTGCGTACAACAGATCCAGATGATCCAAAGGAAGATCCTAAAGACCCTCCGAAAAAAGATCCTGACGACCCCGATCTGCCGGATCCCAACGATCCTGAAAGCCCTCCAACCGTAACGATCACGGATGACGATGTTCCCCGGACTTATGTGAGAGTCTGGGATCCTCAGAAGGAAGAGTGGGTATATCTTCCCGAGGATGAAGTTCCGCTTGCAGGAAGAACATCTGCGAAGACTGCGGACGGTATGGCTCCTGTGTTCTGGATGTTTATGACAGGACTGTCAGTTGCGGGAGTGGGAGCGTTCCATTACAGCAGGAAGAAAAAAGAGGAGTAGGAAACTCTGAAAATCAGGAAATAAATAAGTGAATAATAAGAACCGGTCGGCATTACAGGAGGGTGATGACGACCGGTTCTTGTTACTATCAGACGGGGGTTCGATTTTAGTGAGAATCGAAAAGTATAGTATCAGGAGATTTTGCCATTTATAAGTTACCAGTATAGTGCCACTTTTTTCACAGCAGATTTCCTATTGAGCTGATACTTTTCTATAAGAGCGTTTATCCCCTGCTCTTTGGAAGCATTTAATTGCTTTACAAGGCGGAGAAGATGTCGGATGCCTTTTTCCCGTTCTTTTTTCACCTTTTCTTATGCCTTTTTCCATTCCTCTTTTTTCACCCTCAATTATCCCTTCTTCTTTTATATCCTCAAACGCCTTACACATACTAAACTTTCCTTTCGCGAATTTTTCCGGCTTTACACCGGATATTCCCTTTATATTGGTAAGCTTTGTCAATAATACTTTTGCCTGACTGCTCAATTCGTCATACTGCGCTTTATGTTCTGCCAGCTTTTCCTTCATTTGGTCTTTCTCGCTGGAATATCTCAGGAACTCAAAGACATACTGCAATTCCAAGCGGAACTGTCTGAAGCTTTCATAGTCGTGGTAATCAAAAAGATTCAATTAATAATTCGATATAAATGGAGGAATTTTTTCCGCTGCTTATCGTAGCCCATGCTTTCTGTCAACATCGCCCGGACGACCATGCGATAATCAGTTTTCGTCTGGCTCTCCACCGAAAAAACAGCAATCGCTGTGCCGTTCCAAAATTTTACTTTATCCCGGATCGTCTTTTTTACATTACCCTTCAGGATGCTTCTCAGCTCCCAGTTGTATTTAGCAATAGTTGTTTTGACAAGTTATGTTTATCCGTGTTAAACTTGAGGCATAAGGAACCGGTAGCAGGGGAAAGAATTGTAAATTGCTGCCGCCATACGGCATAAACTCTACTGAGATGGAACTATAATAATATAAAGAAAAATATGATTACAGAATAAAGATGGAAATGCAGAGCAGATTTACCGGTATAGATGGCCTGAGAGCGCTTTTTTGTATAGGTTTAGTATTTTATCATATCAATGAGGTATTTCACTCCGCATTTGATACGTTACTCTGGCCGACATACCAGTTTGGCGGATATTTTGGAAACTACATATTTTTTATGGTGAGCGGTTTCTTAATGTCTTTTTCTTATAAAGAAAAAGTAATCAGTCAGACAATTACTTTTTCTCAATACATATCCAGGCGTGTATACAAGTGGCTTCCCATGTATATATTGACAAATGTTATGATGATGCTTTATTTTTGTTTTAAAGATATATCTCAGATTTTTGATTTTAAGAAATTTCTCACCACTGCTTTAATATTGCCAAGCGGCTGGTTTTCACAGGACACTCCCTACAATCAACCTTTATGGTTTGTCAGCGTTTTGATGATATGTTATATTTTATATTACGCGGTTGGAAAACTTTCATATTGTTTTTCTGCCGTGTATTTGCCATTATGCATTTTTCTTGTTTTCTGGGGGATGGTTCTGGAAGTAAAGGCGTGGGATGTTCCTTTTCTTTATCGTATTTGTGGCGAGGGATATATGAATTTCTTTTTGGGGGTGATTCTTGCGGAAATTGTGATGAATCCCAAAATCAATAAGAAATATGCATTAATATTTAATTTTGTGAGTTTGGGGTTGATAGCCATAATTATATTTATGGGCGGATTTAAAATGTTTCCTGTGGATGCTCGATGGATCGTTACACTGATCTGCGGTAATCTGATCTGCATAGCAGTTTATGAAAAACATATTATAAAACTGCTGTCGCTTCGGTTTATACAGAGGATCGCACAATGCAGCTTGTCGATCTATATGTGGCATGTTCCTCTTGCGCGGTGGTTTCATTATATAGAAAGTTCCTTTAACCTGTCGTTTATCGACGACCGAATCAATATGATAATATATTTATTCCTTCTTTTCGGGGTGGCGCAGCTATCTTATCGGTATTTGGAAAGTGTTCTGGGGAAAGCGGCTGCTGATAAATAAGGTATATGGAGTTGATGGGGGAAATACAGGCATAAAAACAGCGGCGTGTGCTGCCTTTGCTCCGCCGCTGTAAGAAGAGATTTATCCATATTACTTTTCGGTTGTCCCCTGTGCTTTCTTCAGCTCTGCGATAAGGGCGTCTTTTTTTCGAAGTTCCTCTTTTATTTCCTGAAGCTCCTCATCTTTCTCTTTCAAAAGCCGTAACGCCTGCTCTTTCTCTCTGATCATCCGTTCTTCTTCCGCTTTCCTCTCCTCATAGCGCAGGCAGGCGTCCCTCTGCGCTTCATCCGCCAATACTTTGTATATTTCGTCTGCAACACGCTCAAAATCCGCATTTTCCTTCGCCAACATTTGAAATTCCTCCCAGCTATCTGCCAGAAAAGCTCGAGCCCATCTGTCGAGCCCGTAACGCTTTTCCTCCTCAGTTGCCAGTTTTCTATGTTTTAAGTTTAGCACGGAAAGACACAACTTATCACTATATATTTCATACGTTTTGGGTTCAGCATATAAAAGTGGCTGTAAAATTCTTCTGACAGATACGGCAGTGTAAAATCAAGAATACCGATTTGTTGGGCAGGCATGACGCCGAGGTAGGAGGTTTCGCCTTTCCTCAGGCTGCTGAATATCCGGCAAAGATATACTAACGAGCGCTCCGGCCAGTCACCTTTATTCAGGTTCTGCATCTCCAGATTGACCATCCTGCTGTCATTCAGGATAATCTTTATATCCGGCATGACAGTTTTCATATCGATCACTTCACCGGGTAAGATTGGATTTGTGATTCTGGCGGACGATATCTCATCTTTCTCCAGAAACAGCAGACTGTACAATAAAGAATACAGGATATCTTTATCTGACTGCATGACCACTTTGAAAAGATAGTCGTTCTGAAGTGTGTGAGGGAGTTTCCCGTCCGTTTTGTTAAAGGCAGGTAGTTTTGATTTGTTTTTCCATAGATTTGTTTCCTTTCTGAAATGTTTTGAGATGCCATCACGATATTTCCGAGCGCACGAGATTCGCTCGCCGGATTCAAATACTTTGTGACAGCAGTGAGATAGTGGTTAACGTTTGGCCGTGCCTTTTAGAAAGCATATGCGTTATGAGAGATTTTGCTGCTTATAAGCTACCAATATAATGCCACTTTTTTCATAGCGGCTTTCCTGCTGAGTTGATGTTCTTCTATAAGAATATTTATTCCCTGCTCTTTGGAACCGTTGAATTGTTTTATGACACGGAGAAGACTTTTGATGCTTTTTTCGCGTTCTTTTCTTTTACCTTTTCGTTCGCCTTTTCTCATGCCTTTTTCGATGCCTTCTTTTATCCCTTCGAGCCGTCCCTCTTCTTTCATATCCTCAAATGCCTTGCACATACTAAACTCTCCTTTCGCGAATTCTTCCGGCTTCACACCGGATATCTCCTTTATATTGGTAAGTTTCGTCAAAAGTACTTTTGCCTGACAGCTTAATCTGTCATACTGTTCTTTATGCTCGGACAGCTTTTCTTTCATCCGTTCTTTTTCTCCGGAATATCTCAGGAACTCAAAAAAGTACTGCAATTCCGAATGGAACTGTCCAAAATCTTCGTAGTCGTGGTAATCAAAAAGGTTTAATTTGTAGTTCGATATGAATGGAAGAATTTTTTTCTTGCTTCCTCCTGTATCCAACAGTTCATAGAGTTCCCTGGAGCCGTCCCATGACTTTTCTTTTCCGTAATATACCACGATTGTGATGACCGGGGTAAATTTGTCGCTTTTCCGCATACCGGAAAGAAACTCATCCTGTGTCAATTTTTCGATTTTCTTTTCGGAATCAGGCTTTTCTTTCTGTTCCCGTTCTAACTTCTTCCGGAATTTTTTCCACTGCTTATCATAGGCCATGCCTTCTGTCAGTATTGCGCGGGTGACCATGCGGTAATCAACCCTCGTTTGGCTCTCCACCGAAAAAACAGTGAGTGCCATACCGTTCCAAAGTTTTACTTTATCCCGAATCGTCTTTTTTACATTGTTCCCCAGAGTGCTCCTCAATTCTGCGTCCTGTTCGCTCAGTTCCTGTGGCTTTACAACCTGTTCCCCTCTGTACAGGACTCCGTTTACCAGATCTGCAAAAATTTCTGAATTTTCCAGATAATCGTTCTCATAGATATCAATCTTACCCATGCGCTTCCTCCCTCTATTCTTTTTTCATATAAGGGAGTCTTTTGATTTCACGAATGTGAAAAGAATTATCAGAAATATCAGAAGTTCCCAGATATGTATTTATATACTACTGCAAATAGTGACATTTTGCAATAGATTTTTAAAAAAAGTACTTGCATTTCTGAGAACAATCCTGTATAATACCTAGAGTAAGTCAAAGGGCTATCGCCAAACGGTAAGGCAACGGACTCTGACTCCGTCATTTCAAGGTTCGAATCCTTGTAGCCCTGTAGTGAAGCCTCGGGAGAAACACTTCCGGGGCTTTTCGTTTATCTGAAAAATTCCTTGAACGGGAAGATAAATTAAGTATATAATAAAGGAGAAGAACCATCATGTATGTTTTTGATGCGAGAATCAGATACAGCGAGGCGGACTGTGAAAATAGACTGACACTGGAGGGACTTCTGAATTACTTTCAGGATTGCTCTACTTTTCAGTCAGAGGATCTGGGCCTGGGCGTGAAATATTTGAGAAAGCTGGGACAGGTGTGGGCGCTTAGCTCCTGGCAGATCGATGTGGAGAGATATCCTGAGATCGGAGAGCGGGTGAAGGTCGGAACTCTGCCCTATGACTTTAAGGGATTTATCGGATTTCGTAACTTCTGGATGGAAGATGAGGAGGGTAAACGGATCGCGGTGGCGAACTCTGTCTGGACCCTTCTTGACCTGAAATCGGGAAGACCGACGAGGCCGTCGCAGGAGATGAGAGATGGTTATCGGATTGAGCCCAAACTTGAGATGGAGTATCTTCCGAGGAAGATCGCCATACCGGAAGAGGGAGAGGACGGGACGGAACTTGTGATTACACGCCATCACCTTGATACAAACCACCATGTCAACAACGGGCAGTACGTGAAGATCGCGTTGGATTATCCCGAGGAGGATTTTGAGGTGCGGCGGCTCCGGGCGGAATATAAGAAGCAGGCCTACTTGGGGGATATATTTTGTCCGGTGGTATATAAGGGAGAGGAGAGCTATGTGATAAGCCTGAATGATCGGAAGGGCGAACCTTATGCGGTGGTGGAACTGACCGGAGAGAGAAAATAACGGCGAATGTGATAGAAAGGATTTATGACTCAGGGAGACAGACGAAGCGGTCGATCTGCCGGAGTCAGGTGCGAGGGATGATAGAATTAGGGAAACGGCAAAAGCTGGCGATTGTGAAAGAGGTGGATTTCGGTGTCTATCTGGGGGATGAAAAAGAAAAAGTTCTTCTGCCGGGGAAGCAGGTGCCGGAGGGGGCAAAGAAGGGGGACGAACTGGAGGTCTTTATTTACAGAGATTCCTCCGACCGGCTTATCGCGACGACTAACATGCCCAAATTGACGCTGGGGGAGGTGGCCCTCTTAAAGGTGTCGGATGTGACGAAGATAGGCGCATTTCTGGACTGGGGACTTGAGAAAGAGCTTCTGCTGCCGTTCCGGGAACAGACATACCGTGTGAAGCCCGGGGAGGACTGTCTGGCGGCATTGTATATAGATAAGAGCGGAAGATTATGCGCCACCATGAAGCTCTATCACTACCTGAAGTCGGACAGCCCGTATCACAGAGAGGATACGGTGACGGGGCGCATTTACGAGATCAGCGGCAACTTTGGTACGTTTGTGGCTGTGGACGACAGATATTCCGCACTGATTCCTAAAAAGCAGATGTATGGAGAGAAGGAGTTTCAGGTGGGGGAAGTGATCACTGCGCGGGTCACGGAAGTGAAGGAGGACGGCAAGCTGGATCTTTCGGTGCGGAAGAAGGCGTATCTCCAGATCGATGAGGATGCGGAGAAACTGATGAAGATCATAGAAAGCGCTGACGGCGTGCTTCCCTTCTCGGATAAGGCGGATCCCGAGCTGATTCGCAGGGAGACTGGTATGAGCAAAAATGAGTTTAAGCGCGCGGCAGGCCGCCTGTACAGAGAGCACCGTATTGAAATTGGTGAAAAAGTTATCCGCAAAACGAAATAAACTATACATTATTGCCAAGGGATAAAATTATTTTTGAATAAAATAACAGAAAAAGAGAGAAAACGTTTTCCAACTATTGCATTTTGGAAAAAATTGAGTAAAATCAATCTTGTAAACAGAAATGATTGATTTTGGTTCCTGCAAAGACACGCAGGGAGAAAGGAGTACAAAATGAAAGTACAGAACATTAAGGACATCGAAAAGTTTTTCAAGGTAGTTGACAGCTGCGCAGGCAAGGTGGAGCTGGTTACAGGTGAGGGAGACAGATTAAATCTGAAATCCAAACTGTCCCAGTATGTATCCATGGCAAACATCTTCTCCAACGGTGAGATCCCTGAGCTGGAGATCATCGCATATGAGGCGGAGGATATCGGTAAACTTGTAAACTTCATGATGGAGAATGACTAACATAAATGAACAGTAGAAGGATCGGAGTTACTTTCCTGCTTCAGATGTTATGCTTCTTTTTGCTGGTATTCGGTATAACGGTATATTATGCGAGCAATCCGGCGGGAAAGGATTTAGGGATAGTAGAAAATTTGATAGTGTCGCAATCTGTGAATGTCCTGCCTCTGGCGTTCATGCTGCTGATCGGGCGCAGAAAGTTCAGGGATGAAAAAGTTTTCAGGGATATACTGGGGTTTCGGCGCATAAAAATATCTACGGCCCTTATGACAGTCCTTTATACATTTTTACTGATGCCATTGACAACGCTGGCCAATGCGATATCCATGATATTCGTGGATAATACAGTAGCAAATCTTTCGGGGGACATTTTGAATGTCCCCTTTGTTGTCATGTTTACGATCATGGCAGTTTTCGGACCGTTTTGCGAGGAAGTAGTCTTTCGGGGAGCGTTCTTCAGGGGATTTCGGAAGACCGGCAATATTTTCGGAGCCATTGTAATATCCGGGATATTGTTTGCTCTGATGCATATGAATCTCAATCAGGCAGCGTATGCGCTGCTTTTGGGAACTATGATGGCGCTGCTTGCGGAGGCGGCCGGATCTACCTGGGCTCCGTTTATCGTACATTTTATTTTCAACGGACAGAGCGTGTGTCTGCTGTTTCTGGAGGATAAATTAGTTCCGGAGCTTATGGAAGAAGAGCTGGAGAGCTTTGGCGGAAGCGAGCTGATGTTTGCGATAGCGGTCTACCTGCTGCTTGCGGTGGTATGCACCTCGATCGCCTTCTGTGTGGTGACCTGGATCGCCTCCAACGAGGGGAAACAGAACTTTCTGCGGACGATCTGGGCGTCGAGAAAAAACCGGAGCGGGAGGCTGTGGAGCGTGTGCCTGGCGATAGGCGTGGCTCTGGCGCTTGTCTATATCGGGATAGAGGCGGCGGCTCAGATTTTGATGTAAAGTTTCTCTATGAGTCTGTTGTAGCCCGTATATTTTTTCAACAGTTCGATCAGAACGGAAATCCCCAGGGAGAGAAGGAGAAGCAGGGGCAGTATTGTCCAGGTGCTCCCGAAGGAGTAGATAAAATCGGGATAGAAATAATAGTAGATAAAAGTATGTACCAGGAAGATATTGGCGGAATGCTTTCCCAGAAATTCCAGGCACAGGTTAAGCCCCGGGACAGAGGCGATGAATTCATAGACCATATACGGGATCGCGAATACAAACAGATAGCTGAACTCCAGGGCGGTGTACTTGCTGAGAAGGTAGGACAGATACAGCAGAGACAGACAGGCGATAAATTTGCCTGTCTTTATTGTTTTATTCCCGGAGTGCCAGTCTCTCCATTTCTCAAACCAGTCTTCGTAGGCGAAAGCGCATCCCAGAAAAACCGTCGGCAGATAACACCAGAATTCCACCCGCATATTGGGGATCGCGAAGGACAGCATACAGGCGGCTGGCAGCAGAAGATACCGGAACTTTTCGTAGGCCTTGTATACGAAGGGCATCACTGTGATCAGCAGAACGGCGTAGGAAAGGTACCACCAGGTGACATTCAGGGGAACGATGCCCATATACGTGGCAAGCCCCAGGCCGTCGATGCACATGCTGAGCAGAATATGGGCGGGATCCATGTCGGCTTCGGCGTAAAAGAGACCGATGGACTCCCGCATCACGAACTGTTTGTACAGAACCGCCGCGATATAGATGATGATAACGACGGATTCCAGTTTGAGCAGCCGCCTGGCCACGGCGGATATGCCTTCCGCAGCAGTCTGCGGATTTTTGCTCTTCAGGGTCCGTGTGATACCGAAAGCGGTGAGAAAAGAAAAGCCGGCGACGCAGATCTTAAAAAATGTGATGATCTGGGTCACCAGAACAGGATTTGAAATCAGGGTCTTCACCTGGTAGAGCGACATCATATCCGGGGAAAAGGCGTGATGCGCCAGCATGAGGAATATCAGGATCCCCTTGGTTATCGTCGAGTGTTTTCTGGAAAACATTTCTATTCCTCCTTGACAGGAATGAAAAACAGACAGAACATAGAATATCCTGTCTGTCTTCGTTTACCGCAACTATATGCGGACATCAAACTGACTTCCGATGCAGGGATTGACGGAAAGTTCCATCTGTGCAGTCGGGGCAGATGCGATCATCTGAGCTAACTGCGAACCCTGTACATTAGCGGTATCCATCGTCTTATCCAGCATCTTCATTCCCCAGTCGGTCTGAAGATTGGACATAGACATAACAGTTGACAAGCTGGCAATATCCATCTGACATCTCTCCTTTATACGCATATGTTTTGTGTAATACCAGTATAGAGGTAAGACGGATTTTTGTCAATCTTGATAAAAAGGTCAGTATCTGGTATACTGAACATGTATAGACGTGAAAAAACAGGGGAGAGTTTTTTTGCGGAAGGAGTCGTATGCAGAAAATTAATATATTGGGGATGAATCTGACGGATTACTCTGTGCGGGAGGCGGTCGGTATTACCGATCGCTTTCTGGGTAGCGGTTCTCTGAATACGATTCTTTTTATTTCCGCAAAGATTCTGGTGGGGGTCGGAGTCTCTGAGGAACAGCAGGCATGGATGGCGGATGCGGATCTGATCGTCTGGACCGATGCGGAGATCGTAAAGCAGACCGGAATCAGGACAAAGGACCGCATCCATGAGGTGGAGGACCAGAGCTATATCAGGGAAGTTTTGAAACGCCTCGGGAGAGGAAAGAAATCTTTGTATCTGCTCGCGGAGTCGGAGGAGAAACTAGAGGAACTGGAAGCGGATTTGAAGGGGGTCCGTGAAGGCCTGAATATTATCGGCAGGAGTGTGGCTGACGGTATGGTTCAGGAGGAGTGGGACGACATCGCGAACCGGGTGAATGAGCTTGCGCCGGTGGCGGTGATATCCAGAATAGGATTTGAACATCAGATGAGGATGATGGAGGGGATGAAAAGGATCCTGAATGCAGAGATATGGCTTGCGCTGGACCATCGTGTGTTGTCGGGAGGAGAGAAAGAGCCCTTTTTAAAGAAGCTGTTGAGTAAGTGGTATCATCTCCTGTTTCAGAAGCAACTGTCGGAATATCAGGGCGCGAACAGGCAGGATGAAAAAAAGTAGGACGGTCCATTTTGGCCGTCTTTTTGTTTGTGTAGGTTTACTATTATGAAAAATATACAAATTTTGGAATATCCGTTAAAAAACAGACAAAAAATATTTGAAAAGAGGTAGATTTATTTGTGCATTTGTTTTAAAATAGGAAATAGGTTGCAGGAAAAGCCTTTTATGGGGTGGAAATATATTGTTAAAAATGTATAAAGCAGGAGGGAAGGGAACGGATGATTTCAAATCAGATTTTGCAGAATACGATCGAAGGATTAAAAGCCATTGCCAGAGTGGAACTTTGCATTATGGATACCGACGGCAAGGAAGTGGCCGCGACAGTGAATATGTATGAATGTGAAAGATCCGCGATGGAGTTTGCGCAGTCTCCGGCGGACTCACAGGAGATCCAGGGATATCAGTACTTTAAGATCTACGATGAGCAGCAGCTGGAGTACATATTGATCGCGGGAGGTTCCGGGGAAGACGTCTATATGGTCGGCAAGATGGTCGCCTTCCAGATCCAGAATCTGCTGGTGGCGTACAAGGAGCGTTTTGATAAGGACAACTTTATAAAGAACCTGTTGTTGGATAATCTGCTTCTGGTAGATATCTACAGCCGCGCAAAGAAACTGCATATTCAGGCGGACGTGCGCCGCGTGGTGATGATCATCGAGACGGACAGCACGAAAGACTGCAATGTGCTGGAGATCGTTCGAGGCAGCAATACTAATGCCAGAGACTTTGTCACGGCGGTGGACGAGAATAACGTGATCGTGGTGAGGGATCTGAGTGAGGGCGATTCTCCGATAGAGATAGACAAGGGCGCAAAGGCGCTGGAAAGCTTTCTGGTGAAGGAAGGCATGAGGAATGTCAGGGTGTCTTACGGTACAGTCGTAAAGGAGATCAAGGATGTGAGCCGTTCCTATAAGGAGGCGCGCATGGCTCTGGATGTAGGAAAGATATTTTTCAGCGACAGGAATGTGGTCGCCTACAGTGAACTCGGCATCGGACGTCTGATTTATCAGCTTCCGATCCCCCTCTGCAAAATGTTTATCAGGGAGATCTTCGGCGGAAAGAGCCCGGATGATTTTGATGATGAGACGCTTGCGACGATCAACAAGTTTTTTGAGAACAGTCTGAACGTATCGGAGACTTCCAGGCAGCTTTTTATCCACAGGAATACGCTGGTCTACAGACTGGATAAGTTGCAGAAGGCGACAGGGCTGGACCTGCGCGTATTTGAGGACGCGATTACGTTCAAGATGGCGCTGATGGTTGTAAAGTACATGAAATACATGGAGACGCTTGAGTACTAAAGGAAAGGGATACTATAGTGGCGGAAAAAGCAGTAAGAAGGAAACGAAAGAAAAAAAGCGGTGATCGGGACATTATCGTGCTGGATCACGTGAGCAAATCTTATGAGACGGGCTCGCCGGCTTTGAACGATATCAATCTGCGGATCAGGCGGGGAGAGTTTGTCTTTATCGTGGGGGACAGCGGCTCGGGTAAATCGACGATGATCAAGCTTCTGCTCAGGGAGTTGACGGCGACAGAGGGGAATGTGAAGGTTCTGGGATATGATCTGAATCGGATCAGGCATCGAAAGATACCGGAATTCCGGCGCAATATCGGTATTGTGTTCCAGGATTTCCGCCTGCTGAAGGACAGAAACGTCTATGAGAACGTGGCCTTTGCGCAGAGGATCGTGCTGACACCCACAAAGCAGATGCGGAAAAATGTACCAGCCGTGCTCGCCGCAGTGGGACTTGCCGGAAAATATAAGGCGAGGCCGAAACAACTCTCGGGCGGTGAGCAGCAGAGGGTGGCGTTGGCCAGGGCGCTGGTGAATGAACCGACGCTGCTTTTGTGCGATGAGCCCACCGGAAATCTGGATCCTAAGAACTCCTGGGAAATTATGAATATGCTCGATGAGATCAACAAGTCCGGGACGACGGTGGTTGTGGTCACGCACAACAAGGAGATCGTAAACCAGATGGAAAAGCGCGTGGTGACGCTGAAAAAGGGCGTGATCGTGAGCGACGAGGAGAAGGGAGCGTATATCGATGAGGATTAGTACATTTTTTTATACGATCAGACAGGGCTTCCGAAATATCTTTCGCAATAAACTCTTTTCCCTTGCTTCCATAGCGACGATAACCGCCTGTCTGTTTATGTTCGGTATTTTCTATTCGGTGGTGGTGAATCTGCAAAGCATGGTGAAAAATGCGGAGGAGGGAGTCTGCGTCACGGTGTTTTTCGAGAATGGCACGGAGGATGCGGTCATTCAGGAGATCGGGCAGAAGATCTCAGGAAGAATGGAAGTCTCCAATGTGGAGTATATCTCCGCAGACCAGGCATGGGAGGACTGGCTGGCGGGCTATCCCCCGGAGTATGCGGAAGGATTTACGGAAAATCCGCTGGCAAACTGCGCGAATTACAGAGTGTATTTGAGTGATGTCTCCATGCAGGATTCTCTGGTGACTTATCTGGAGTCCATGCCGGAAGTCAGAAAGATAAATCGCTCCCAGCTGACGGCGGACGTACTGTCGGGCTTTAATTCCCTTCTGGGATATGTGTCCATCGGTCTGATCGCGATCCTGCTGGGCGTATCGGTCTTTCTGATCAGCAATACCGTGACCATCGGCATCAATGTGCGGAGAGAAGAGATCACGATCATGAAATACATCGGCGCTACGGACTTTTTTGTGCGGTTCCCTTTCGTGGTGGAGGGGATCCTGATCGGACTGGTAGGGGCTGGAATCCCGCTGGCGATCATCTATGTTGTGTATAATAAGGCCGTGACTTATGTGTTGGAGCGGTTTTCGATACTGACCAATCTGCTGGCGTTTTTGCCGGTGTCGGAGATCTATCACATATTGCTGCCGCTGTCCTTGGGCATCGGCGTGGGAATCGGTTTCCTGGGAAGTTTTATCACGGTGAGGAAGCATCTCAGGGTATAATTTGGTTCAGATATCTGTACGGCAGAGGTAAGGAATGAAAAAAAACAGACATATGAAAAAGTGCATAGGTATCCTGCTGCTCTCGGCGGTGGTACTTTCGCGGACAGGGGCGGCAAAAGCCGTCTCCCTTTCATCTATCACCTCCGAGAGCATACGGGAAAAGGAGGGTCAGATTTCAGAGGCGCAGAGTGAAAAGCAGCAGCTGCAGTCCGCCCTGACAGATATCAAGGCTCTGAAAGAACAGCTGGAGGGAGAGAAGGCGAGCCTGGAAAGCTATGTGGTGGCGTTGGACAGCAATCTGGAGGAGATCCAGCAAAAGATTGCCGAACTGAACGGCCTGATCGAGGAGAAGGAAGAGGAGATTCGGGAGACGGAGGAGGAGCTGGAGGCCGCCACGCTGAAACAGGAAGAGCAGTATGCCGCTATGAAACAGCGGATCCAGATGATGTACGAGCAAAATGACGATTATTACCTGGAGACGATACTGAGTGCAGAATCTTTTGGAGATATTCTGAATAAACTGGATTATATCCAGATGGTCGTGGATTACGATGACCAGAAGCTGGAAGAGTATATTTTGATCCGCGAGTACGTTGAAGTCTGCAAGGAAGAGCTGGATGCGGAAAAGGAAGTGCTGGATGAGGCGAAAATCGGTGTGGAGAAGGAGGAAGCTTCTCTGGCGCAGCTGATTTCCGCCAAGGAGACGGAGATCGTCGTAAAACAGGGGGATATCAACAATAAAGCGGCGGCGATCGCCGAGTATGAGGCGGACATCAAGGCGCAGAACGAAATCATTGCCTCGCTGGAGGCGGCGGTGGCCGAGGAGCGGAAGCGGATAGCGGAGGAGAGTGGAAGAAAACTGACGTACGACGGCGGTATGTTTGCGTTTCCGGCGCCTTCCATGACGAGAATTTCCGACGAATACGGAAACAGGATGCACCCCATCCTCGGCGTGGAACAGTTTCATAACGGCGTGGATATGGCGGCGCCTAACGGCAGTCCGATTCTGGCGGCCTACGACGGAGAAGTGGTGGCAGCCGCGTACAGCGGCAGCATGGGCAATTATATCATGATCGATCACGGGGACAGCCTCTATACGATCTATATGCATGCGTCCGCGCTCTATGTATCGAAGGGAGATCTTGTTGCAAAAGGGCAGAAGATCGCGGCGGTGGGATCCACCGGGAGATCGACCGGTCCGCATCTGCATTTCAGTGTGCGGAAGAATGGAAGCTATGTGAGTCCCTGGGGATATCTGGGATAACTTTTTGTCGAAAAGAAGTAAGAAAAAGGTGGCGTATCAATTTTGAAGTTAAAGGTAGAAAAATCAAACGGCTACGGTCTCGGCGTGCTGACCGGCGTATTGGCGGCAGTGCTGATCTTTTGCGGCGCGTGGACGGGGAAAAGTCTGTATGAAAACAGAAGGGTGAAGGAGACTTCCGTCTCGGAGGACGGTGCGGGATCTGTCGTAAACAGTGAAACGCTCAGCAAAATGGCTGCGATCGAGGAGACGATAAACAGGAATTTTTATTTGAAAGATATGACGGAGGAAGAGCTGCAGACCGGTATCTACAATGGTATGGTGGAAGCGCTGGATGACAAATACGCTGCGTACTATACGGCGGAAGAATTGATGGCTCAGCTGGAAAAGAATGAGGGGGTCTATTATGGTATAGGCGCCTATGTTATGATGGATGCGGAGACGCAGACGCCTTATATCAGCGGCGTGATCGAGGGAACTCCTGCGGAAGAAGCCGGGCTGCGGATGGGGGACATCATCTACGCGGTGGAGGGCACGGCGACTTTCCAGATGTCGCTGGAAGATGTGACCGGATTGATCAAAGGGGAGGAGGGGACAGCTGTCACACTGACGATCGTGCGGGACGGAAAGGCGTTTGAGCAGGACGTGGTGCGGCGAAAAGTCAACAATCCTACCGTGTCATCCCGGATGCTGGATGAGGAGATCGGCTATATTGGCATCACCGAGTTCAAGGACATCACGGTGGACCAGTTTACGGAGGCTTACGCGGTCATAAGGGGGTCCGGCGCGAAGGCCCTTGTGCTGGATCTGCGGGGGAATCCCGGCGGGCTGCTGGATGCGGTAGTCAGCATCGGCCAGCAGATACTGCCCGAAGGTCTCATCGTCTATACGGAGGATAAGAGCGGAGAGCGGGTGGAATACACCTGCGACGGAAAAAGGGAAATACAGATGCCGATGGTAGTGCTTGTCAACGGAGGTTCTGCCAGCGCGGCGGAAGTGCTGACAGGAGCGATCAAAGATTACGGTGTGGGAACGGTCATGGGGACCACCACTTACGGTAAGGGGATCGTGCAGAAGATCATTGCGCTCTCGGACGGCTCGGCAGTGAAGCTTACTACCAGCGGTTACTTTACGCCGAAAGGAAATAATATCCACGGAAAGGGAATCGAACCGGATGTGGTGGTGGAATTTGACGCGGAGGCCTATTATGGGGATGAACAGATAGACAATCAGCTGGAGGCCGCGCAGGAGTACCTGAAGAAAAAACTGCATGGGTGAGCGGTGGAGCATATGTGATAAAAAAGAGGCTTTGGTTTTGCGGAAAATGCACAAAACCAAAGCTTTTTTAACCTCCGAAAATCAATATCCTTCCGCCTGTTCATTTTTTACGAGCTTGATCATGCGGCTTGTGCCGAGACGGTCCGCGCCCAATTCCATGAACTTTTCCGCATCTTCCATGGTGGAAATGCCGCCGGCCGCCTTGATCCTTACGCCCTCACCGACATGTTCGGAAAACAGCTTGACATCCTCAAAGGTTGCTCCCGCTTTGGAGAAGCCGGTGGAAGTTTTGATATAATCTGCGCCGGCATTTGTCACAACGCGGCACATTTCGATCTTTTCCTCGTCTGTCAGCAGGCAGGTCTCGATGATGACCTTGAGGATCCTGTCGCCGCAGGCTGCTTTCAGCGTCCGGATCTCCTCCTCGATACTGTCATATTTACGGTCTTTCACCCAGCCGATGTTAATCACCATATCGATCTCGTCAGCCCCGTTTGCCAGAGCGTCTTTTGCCTCAAATTCTTTCGCGGCAGTGGTCATATAGCCGTTTGGAAAACCGATGACCGTGCAGACCGCCATTTTGTCCTGCACATACTCTTTCGCCTGCTTTACATAGCCCGGCGGAATGCAGATGGACGCCGTTTTGTATGCGATCGCGTCATCGCAGATCTGGCGGATCTCTCCCCAGGTCGCATCCTGAAGAAGCAGGGTATGATCGACATGTTTCAAAATTGTTTGTTTGTCCATTATTTTATCCTCCTGATTCCAGTCTCTCACCTGGTGCGGAGAATGTCAACTAAATTTAGAACCTCTTCGGCAAAATAGTTGTATATTTTGTGGACTTTTGCTATAATTCGGTCGTGGGAGACCATGCGGATAAACAAAATAACAACAGAGAATGGGAGGAGAAAATTATGGGATATTTGGCAGGTATCGATCTGGGAACTTCCAGTGTAAAGACGTTGATCATGACGCCGGAGGGAAAAACGCTGGCGGTGAGTCATGCGGATTATGAGGTGATGACGCCGAAGATGGGATATGCGGAGCAGGATCCTCAGATCTGGTGGGAGCGCACGGTGAAAACGGTCAGGGAAGCGCTGGCCGTCTCCCAAATACGTCCGGAGGAATTGGTCGGAATAGGTTTTTCCGGGCAGATGCACGGTCTGGTGGCGCTGGATAAAGAAAAAAAGCCGGTGATGCCTGCGATCATATGGATGGATCAGAGATCCGCGGTGGAGATGGGAGAGATCAAAGAACTGGCGGCGGAGTTTCTGGATGCGGAACTTTTAAATCAGCCGGGAGCGGGGATGATGATCTGTTCGCTGCTGTGGCTTAAAAAGAATGCGGGGGAGACCTATGAGAAGATCCGTTATGTGATGCTGCCGAAAGACTATATACGTTATCGTCTGACCGGAAATATCGGCACGGAGTATTCGGATGCCTGCAGTACGCTGGCATTCTCCGTGAAAAACAGATGCTGGTGCAGGGAACTGATCGGCAGGATCGGCTTAAAGGAGGATATCTGGCCCGAGGCGGGGGAGAGCTTTCAGGTGGCTGGCAGCGTCTGCAGAGCGGCGGCGGAGGAGACCGGACTTGCGGAGTGCACGAAGGTAGTGTTTGGCGCAGGCGATGCGGCGGCGCAGCTCACCGGAAACGGTGTGACAGAGCCCGGAACGATAGCCTGCAATATAGGAACGGCTTCCCAGATCGCGGCGGTGGTGGATGCGCCGTTGTACGATCGGCAGATGCGCCTGCAGACATGGTGTCATGCGGCGCAGGGGAAATGGTATGTGCAGGGGGGCACGCTGAACGGCGGAAGTACGCTGGGGTGGCTGAAAAAGAAGATTCTGAAGGATGCGAGATCGTACGCGGAGCTGGATGCGGAGGCCGCGCTTGCCCCGGCAGGTTCGGAGGGACTTCTGTTTGTTCCTTATCTTGCCGGCGAGAGAACGCCGTTTATGGATCCATACGCCAGAGGCATCTATTTTGGGATGGGCATGAAGCATGAACAGTGCCATGTCATCCGCGCCACGATGGAGGGTGTCATCTACAATCTGAAAGAATGTATCGCCATACTGGATGAGATTGGGATTCGGAGAAACCGGATGATTTCTTCCGGCGGGGCGGCCAGAGGAAATACCTGGAAGCAGATCCAGGCGGATATTCTGGAGATGCCGGTATACACGACCAGCACGGAGGAGGAAGCCTGTCAGGGGGCGGCGATCCTGGCGGCGGTAGGATGCGGCATGTACGGAGATATAGAGGAGGCGTGCCGGGCAGTCGTGAAGCTGAACGAGCACCCGGTGGAGCCCATCGCCCAAAATGTTGAGCGGTATAGAATACAGCAGCAGATATTCAGGGAGTTATACTGCAAAGTGAAAGATTTATATCCGAAAATTCACCGGGAATAAGGATTATTCCTCTTCAAACAGCGGGGTGGAAAAATACCGCTCCGCCGTATCCGGCAGTACGGTCACAACCGTTTTTCCGGGACCGAGTTTTTTTGCCAGCTGCAGGGCGGCTGCCACATTTGTGCCGCTGGAGATACCGCAGAGAATGCCCTCCTTCTTTGCCAGATCCTTCGCGGTCTGCAGGGCCTCCTCGTCGGTAACGATATAGATGTCATTGTAGATTTTCCGGTTCAGTATTGCCGGGATAAGTCCGTCTCCGATCCCCATCTGCAGGTGAGTGCCGATGGCACCGCCGGAGAGGATTGCCGCGTGTTCGGGTTCCACGGCCCATATCTCCATCCGGGGATTTTGGGATTTCAACACTTCGCCGATGCCTGTGATGGTACCACCGGTCCCGATGCCGGAGCAGAAACCGTCGATCGGTCCTGCCACCTGCTCCAGAATTTCCAGTGCGGTGTGGTGCTTGTGCGCTTTGGTGTTGTTCGGGTTCTCAAACTGCTGCGGAACGTAGACGTTCGGATTTTCCTTTTCCATGCGCAGTGCTGTCTGCAGGCATTCCTCAATACAGGCGCCGATATCGCCGTCGTCATGGATGAGGATCACCTCGGCGCCGTAGTGGTGCACTAACTTTCGACGCTCTTCGCTGACGGAGTCCGGCATGATAATGATCGTGCGGTATCCTTTCACTGCGCCTACAAGGGCGAGCCCGATCCCCTGGTTGCCGCTGGTGGGTTCCACAATGATCGTATCCGGCCCTATTTTTCCTTCTTTTTCCGCTTTGGAAATCATGTTGTAGGCGGTTCTTGTCTTGATGGACCCCCCTACATTCAATCCTTCAAATTTCACCAGAACTTCTGCACTTTCAGGCGGAACCATGCGGTTCAGGCGTATGATGGGCGTGTGGCCCAGCGCCTGTAAAATATTTTCATATATCATTTTCTTTATCCGCCCTCATCGGAGGGCGCCTTTCTTCTCTGCGTCTGTCAGATTCTTATTTTAGCATATTCGGAGAGAGGGCTCAAGATTCAATATGTGATTCCTATAGAAGCGGAAAAAGAGTATTTGTCTTTACTTTATGATTTTTTTATAATCATCCTGGCAAGTATAATTTGCAGCAAGGATTTCCTGTAAGTTATACCGGACCTTAGTCGACGGGGTGGCAAATAATCTTAAGGAGAAAAAGCTATGAATTCCAAGTTTCAAGACACATTAATGAAGTTCATGATGCCTGTAGCGAACAAAGTGGAACAGCAGAGGCATCTTCAGGCGATCAAGGACGGCATGATCTCTATCGTTCCGATCATTATCGTCGGTTCTACCAGCCTGCTGCCGTTAGCTGTCGCCAATCTGCTGGGAAGCGGAGCGGTGTATGACTTCCTGACGGCGCATATGTCCATATTTACATATGCGGGTATGTTTACGACAGATATGTTATCCATTTATGCGGCTATGTTTATCGCGATCGCTCTGGCAAAGGGCTATGGCATCTGTGGAAATCTGACAGGCGCGACGGCGATCATGGTGCATCTGATCTTAAGCGGGCTGTCCATCGAGGGCGGCATGGACATTTCCTATCTGGGGGCGTCAGGCCTCTTTACCTGTATCATTTCCGCGATCCTCAGTGTAGAGGTGACCAGACTTCTGACAAAGAAGAAAATCATCATCAGGCTTCCGGACAGCATGCCCTCCATGGTGTGAGAGAGTTTTGCGGCACTGATCCCTCTGATCGTGAACGCAGTGATCGCGGTGGCCATCGCGAATATTTCGCTGGCGGCGTCAGGGAAGGTGTTCCCGGCGTTTATCATGAGCATCCTGGCTCCGGCGCTCAGCACGATGGATACGCTTCCGGCACTGCTGATCGTGATCTTTTTGACACAGTTCCTGTGGTTTTTCGGACTCCACGGACCGTCTATCACTTCCGCGGTATGGGCATCCTTCGCGATCCCTATGAGGCGGAAAATATGGCAAACTATGCGGCGGGCGCACCGGTAGACCACATATTTACATTCGGTCTGTTCTACGCGGTCCTCCAGGTGACCGGTTCGGGACTGACTCTGGACCTTGTCGCTATGATGATGCGCTCCAGGGCAAAATCATTGAAGTCTATCGGAACGGTGGGTATCGTCACTTCCCTGTTCGGCATCAATGAGCCGATCATTTTCGGTGCACCGATCATCCTGAATCCGTTTTTGTTTATTCCGTTTGTATTCGGACCGTTGGTGATCACGGTGATCACATATCTGTCCATGACAAGCGGATTGGTAGGAAAGCCGATCGCAGGCCCTCCCGGCTTTCTTCCGCCGGGAGTGGGAGCCTTTATCATGACACTGGACTGGAAGTGCGTGGTGTTAGTGTTTGTGAACCTGATCATTATGACGCTGTTCTACTACCCATTCTTTAAAATGATGGGAGCGGATGAGCTGAAGAAGGAACTGGGAGAAAAAGCTTAAGGGTAACAGGTGATAGATATGCTTACGAGAAGACAGTCCAGATTGCTGGAGATGTTGTTGAATAATGTCCAGGGCGTTACAGGTGCAAAGCTGGCGGAGTATCTGGAAGTGTCTTCTCGCACTGTCCGCAATAAGGTCAGTGAGATCAACCGCATCTGGGAGAGCGGCAGTGTTATCAAGTCATCCAGGCAGCGGGGCTATTTTATTGAGACGGCGGATATGGCGTCAGTGAAAGACTATTTTCTGTCGGAGGGACATGGGAGGACGGAAATTGCGGTTTCGGACCGCGGATGGGTGATCCTCGGCATGGTCTTAAAGACCGGGCAGGCGGATATTTTCGATATAGGAGATAAGCTTGCCCTGTCCGAACCGGCAATGTACAAAGAGATCAGCCGTTTCCAGAAAAAGCTTATGGCGGAATACCAGAGCGGGCTGCTCAGAATGAGCGGGGATAAACTCTGGATCGATGAGGATGAGGCGAGACTGCGGCAGACTCTGTTCCGTATCATTAAAAACGAGACGCAGAACAGAGTCCATAACTATTCATGGTTTCTGCGTACTTTCCTTTACGATGATTTTGATAAAGAGGAATACGGATGGATGGAGAAGCTTGTGAAAGAGTATTTCGACAGCAGGCTGATCCAGATCCCGGATGACGGTCTCTATATGGCTGTCAGCGCGGTCTATATTACAATTGTACGTTACCAGAACCACAGTGCTCCGGAGACGGACAAGGTGGAATTGGCGGGCAAAGAACTGGCGGTTTTTTTTGAATATCTGAAAGCTCAGGGCATCAGGCTGGAAAGCGGAGATATCCGGATTCTGGGAGGGCTGCTCCACGGTTTTAAGATGATTTCAGATATATCGCCGGGGGCAGGATCAGCGGCCTGAGCGTCCAGATCCTGGAGGATTTCTGCCACGATGTGATGGAGAAATATCATTTTGATCTGTGGCAGTCAAAGGAATTTTATGACAATATCCTGATCCATATCGAGTATATGATGCGGAGGCAGGAAACAGGCTATGAGGTGAAAAATCCCATCCTGAACGATGTGAAGAAACAGTATCCCTACGTGTTTCATGGGAGGCTGTCGTGGGTGCGGTGTATCTGCGGCAGCCTTTTGCATGATGAATGATCCGTGAAACATTTATAATAACAAAGGACTTGAAAGTTGCTGCTGAAATAGGATAAGATAATAAATAAAAATTGGACAGGAAAGGCGGATAACAGACAATGAATACAACAGCGATCATAGAATTGGCCGGCTATTTGGGTTCCACACTGGTAGTTGTCTCCATGCTGATGTCGTCGGTCGTAAAACTGAGGGTCATCAATACAATAGGAAGTGTCATTTCGGCGACATATGCGCTGATCATCCACTCCTATCCTCTGGCGCTCATGAATATATGCCTGATTATCATCAACTGTTATAATCTTATAAAACTGTTGAGGTCGGAGCAGGAGTATGATCTGATTCCCGCAAACCCGGGCGACGCATTCCTTGTATATTTTATCGACCATTACAGACAGGATATTCAGAATTTCTTTCAGGGGGCGGATCTTGCCCTCTCCGCGTCGGATACAGCATATATCGTTTGCTGCGGGACGACCCCTGCGGGGCTGCTGCTCGGGAATACATCCGCAGGGGTTCTGGATATTGCTGTTGACTATACGACACCGGCATACAGGGACTGTTCTGTCGGGAAATATTTATATTCCAGGCTGCCGGAGTATGGAATTCGGAAACTGACCTGTTCCGGAGTGCTGAAAAAGCATGAGGGATATCTCGTGAAGATGGGGTTTGTACTGGAAGATGGGAAATATGAGAAGCAGTTACAGGTGGTTTGAGTATTGAGAATATAACAGACAGATAATGGATAGAAAGCGGAACAGGCAGTTGCGGTGACGGTTTTCTGTCCATTATTTTGCCAATTTTTATAGAATATATGTTAAACCTGAATTATTCATGAGGCTCTGATTCCTTCATGATAATCCGATATCTTGTTTGTGAGCCGGAAAGCAAAATCGGCAAGCGGGAAATTTACTTAAAAATGGGCACAGTTTCCCTATAGGTCTAAATATACTGCTTGTTTTGCTGTCAGAGTTCCCCGTTGCTTTTCATTCCAGCAGCTGCTGTAACCTGCGGATGTTTTAACATTCAAGCTTTGCGGCAGCTGTTCTTATAAGAATGAACTCTACGAAACGCTGGTACATAAAACTGATCCAGAGTAGCTTCATCTCATCCGATTGAAAAATCTGGACAGGGTAGGCTGTGAAGCGAGCGCTTTTTTGTCATGAATAATTCAGGTTAAGTTATCCCGGGTGAATATATTGTTTGAGATAGTGAATTTCAGTTTGAAAAATATAGTGTAAACGAACGAACTTTTTGGTATAATGATAGTGTTATCCGTGATGTTAACTTTTACTAATAAAATGGTTGATTATCTCAAAAAAGCCTTGATTTACGGGCATACAAGCAGGATTTCAAGCTGAATTTACTACCAATTTACTACTTTTGAGGGAAAGAGCCTTGATATGCCGCCCGGAACCCTGCAAGCCCAGCCACCAGCACACAGCATTGAGAAAGAATAAATGAAAACTGAATACGACGCATACGCGGCGTTTTTCTATCCCAACACGGGAGAACAGGTGTTGAACAGCGAATTCTGGTCGCCACCAACAGCACATTATTTTATCCAC
>CANRWP010000002.1 GCA_947643595.1 uncultured bacterium
GGCGTCTGCCTTTTCTGAACATCAAACACCAACCCTGTTTCGCAATCACCTATTTGAGCTATCGTTTGCTCATTTTGCGAAAAAATACAGTAATTATTGATCTATTTCCATATTTTTTCTTTCTTTTGTTTTTTTAATATATCATTTTCAGTTATTTTTTTCAACACATTATTGTGATAAATTGACATTTTTATTAATATGTTACATAATTTGACTCTATTTTCAATCCTAATCATTTATTTTTTTGTGCAATTTAACGGCATACGTTTGCTCATTTGCTCACCACAAGAACTCACCGGCTCTGTTGAACTTTACATCCGATAAGAGTATACTAAAGCCTAATAAGAAAATTCAGGAGGTACACCAAAATGAAAGTCTTAATGTTAAACGGCAGCGCAAAGCCTAACGGAAATACATACTACGCTCTCTCGGAAATCGGGAAACAGTTGGAAAAAGAAGGTATTTCCTATGAAATATTCCAGATGGGAGGGGACGCTGTCAGAGATTGTATCGGCTGCGGTCAGTGCACGGAGACGGGCTGCATCTTCACCGACGACAAGGTAAATGAATTTATTGCAAAGGCAAAGGCGGCGGACGGTTTCGTCTTAGGCACGCCCGTATACTACGCGCACCCAAGCGGCAGGATCCTCTCTTTCCTCGACCGCGTATTTTACAGCAGCGGCAAATCCTTTGCCTTCAAACCTGCGGCTTCTGTCGCCGTCGCACGAAGGGGCGGTTGTTCCGCATCTTTTGATGTGCTCAACAAATATTTCGGTATCGCACAGATGCCCGTGGCGGGTTCCACCTATTGGAATCTTGTGCACGGGCGCGTTCCGGGGGAAGCCGCTCAGGACGCGGAGGGGCTCCAGACCATGCGCAATCTCGCAAAAAATATGGCGTGGATGCTCAAATGTTTTGAAGCCGGCAAGGAAAAGGGAATCCCCCTGCCGGAAGCTGAGCGGGAAAACCAGACCAACTTTATCCGGTAAACCTATTTAATGGCCTTCCACAACGGGCTTGAGAGCACCTTGTCCCAGATGGCATCCGACACGAAAGATTTTAAGCAGAATCCGATCAGAAACGTAACCGCCAGAATGATGATCGGCTCATATTTACCGCTCTCTTTGGAGTCATGCTTTTCAAGCCCGAACGGAAGTCTATAAGAAAACAGTTTTGCCATATAAAATCCCAGTACACATCCCGCCGTGTTGGTGATCAGATCATCCACATCTGTCAGTCGGAACGTAAATATCTGCAATATTTCGATAAAGAGCGACAGGGCAAGCCCCATCAGCGCGGCAGTCCGCAGAGAGCGGTATTCTTTCCAGACGGTCGGCACGATAAATCCTAACGGCACAAAGAGAATGACATTCAGGATCGTATTCCTGATATAGTCAAGCGGACTGTTCACAATATCTATAATTGGGATCCAGTTAAATTCCGGATGAATGTGGCAGGAACCTACGGTGGGGATCCCCACCACCGAAAAGACCGCGACGAGATAAAACATAAAAATCGTCACCATCGCCAATCTGGGAAGGCTTCGCTTTCTGAACACCACATACTGTAAAATAAACACAGCCGGTATCACAAAGATCACCGATGAAAAAATTTCTATTCCCATACTCAGTAAACGGACCATATGCTCTCCCTTTCTGCTATTCTATCCTTTTCTGTTGTCCTGTTATTTTTCGTATTTTAGCACACCTTCGAATTACGCTTCCATTAAGATAAGGTTAAGATTTCATAAATCAGGAAAACAAAAAATTTGTTATCTTCTTTGATCATTTCCCCAACTTCATCCGTTATAATAAATATACAGCATTTCAGCCTGCTGAATTTTCCCGGAAAAAGGAGAAAAGTGCTTCTATGGACGACGCGTTGATAACCCGGGCGAGAGCCGGCGATGAAAGTGCCGCAGAGCTCCTGATCAGGCGTTACTACCCCTCTATCCTGCGGTACTGCAGATGGCACTGTCCGAATATGGAGACTGCGGAAGACCTGACCCAGGAGACCTTCATCCGCCTGTTCCGCCACCTGGATGAGTACAAGAACAGAGGAACATTCAAAGCCTATCTTTATACGATCGCAAACCGCCTGTGCATCGATGAGAGCAGAAAGATCAGCTTTTCCCCTCTCGACGACGCGACAGCACCCGCGGCGGAGGATGGCGCCATGCACCGGATCGAAGAGAGAGACCAGATACGATATCTCTTAAAATTTCTCTCGCCGGAACAGAGGGAGGCCGTTTTACTGCGCTTTGAGGAAGAATTGAGTTTTTCGGAAATCGCCCGCGTAACCGGGTGCAGCCTGCGGACCGCACAGAGCAGAGTCCGAAACGGATTAAAGATCATGCGAAAGGAGATGGATCATGCGTCAAAGTGAGCTGGAAACTTATTTGAAACAGACTTTCGGGCAGGCATTTCGGGACGAAATACAGCCGAAAGCACCGCGCCCGGAAAAGCTGGAGGAAACCATAGACATCTGTAAAAACATTCTTTTGACACAGAAAGATTACCCGGAAAATATGCGGGAGGAGCGAACCGGCTTCTGGCAGTATCTGTCCGATGTCTTTCGCTTTGAAGGCCTCCGGGTCTTCGGGCTGCAGGCCGCGGTTTTATTCTTTGTCTGCCTGAATCTTTCCCTTCTGGCAAAAGACCCCGCCGCCCTGCCGGTCTTTATGCCGCTGTTCGTCCTCGCCGCCGTACCGGCGCTTCTGCGCGGTCAGTATTACAACATGAGCGAAATGGAGGCGGCGACAAGGGCCTCCGGCGCGCAGATCATTCTCGCAAAGCTGGTGTTGGCGGGGGCCGCAGACCTTGTCTGCTTCACACTCCTGCTGTGGCTTGAACGGACTTTAGGCTCCCACGCCGTAGAGACAAGGCAGTTGATCCTGTATGCCATCGTCCCCTATCTGACCTGCATGGCGCTCCTGCTTAGAAATATACGGCTGCAAAAGTGCCGGAATGCGCTCTCCTGTTTTCCGCAGATCCTCGGATTCAGCTTCTTTTGGGGGATCATGCCGAAAGCGCTGCCCGGGTTGTACAGGACTTCCGCCGCCGGCGCGTGGTTTATCGCGTTTATCGTGTTCGGCTCTTTCTTTTTGAGGGAGATTTTCTATATTGTCGATATGAGAAAGAGAGGAAAAATGTATGGAATTATCGCTTGACCGCCTGACAAAACATTATGGGAGCAAGATCGCCGTGGACCATGTAAGCGCAGACCTGAAACCCGGCGTATACGGCCTCTTAGGCGCAAACGGAGCCGGAAAGACCACTCTGATGCGTATGCTCTGCGCCATTTTGGAATCCACCTCCGGCGAAGTTCTGTTTGACGGGGAGGAAGTCACCGCGATGGGCGCCGCCTACAGGGATCTTCTGGGCTATCTGCCCCAGGATTTTGGCTATTATCCCAACTATACTGCCGAAGAATTCCTGCGCTATATCGCCGCCTTAAAGGGCCTCCCGAGAGAAAAGGCGAGAAAAAAGACAAGGGCGCTGCTGGAGATGACGGGCCTTTCCCACGCCGCCAGGAAGAAGTTAAAGACTTTCTCCGGCGGTATGAAACAGAGAGTGGGCATTGCACAGGCTCTTCTGAACGATCCGAAGATACTGATCCTGGACGAGCCCACCGCCGGTCTCGACCCGAAGGAGAGGGTTCGCTTTCGCAATCTGATAGCGGATTACGCGGAAAACAGGATCGTCATCCTCTCCACCCACATCGTATCGGACATTGAAGCGATCGCAGACAAGGTATTTTTGATGAAAAAAGGAAAGTTTATCCTGGAGGGCACGGTTCCCGAACTGATCCTGCACGCCCAGAACAAAATATGGGAGCTGAGCGTCCCGCAGAAAGAATTTCGAAGGTGGCAGGATACCGTGACCGTCGCTAATTTAAGGCATGAAGGCTCTCAGGTCATACTCCGCATCGTCTCCGACACAAAGCCCGCGGAGGCCGCGGTTCCCTGCCGTGCGACGCTGGAAGATCTGTATCTGTACTATTTCGGAAAGGAGAATTCATATGACTGACTTAATAAGATTGGAACATAAAAAACTGTGGAGCAGAAGGAGTACAAAGATCAGCGTACTCCTGTGCTTTCTCTATGTCGTTGTAATCGTCAACATTCTTTGTTTTCAGTGGTTCTCCTTCGGGAGCAGCGGCGACCACACGAGCTCCTTCGGCAACCATTTTGACGGCTACACCATGATCAGGGACAGCAAAGAATATTCCCGCACCTTCGGCGGTGAGCTGACGGACGAAACGCTGCAACGGATGGTAAAAGAGTATCAGGACATGGCGGCTGCCGATCTGGACCGAGAACAGCAGCTCACCGACCGGCCCAAAATAGATTCCTGGCTGGAACAGTTGTATCCCGAACTCAGGGACAATAGTACATACTATACCATGATAACCTACGCAGATCCCGAAAAACTGACCGGATTTTATGAGCGCAGGACACAGGCGCTCGAAGACTTTCTGGAGATCAGCGAGCAGACCGGCGCTGAGCGGGCGTATCTTCTTCAGATGGAAGAAAAAGTGGAAAAACCTTTCTCTTATGAGTTCCTGGAAGGCTGGTCCAACATTCTCACAAGTATGACCGCAGAACTCGGAACCGTAATGGCTCTGTTTCTCGCCGTCGTACTGTCCCCCCTCTTCTCAGGGGAATGGCGGGATAATACAAGCCCGCTTCTTCTGACGACCAGATACGGCTGGGAAAAGATCGCCCGCGCCAAGATCATAACCGGACTGCTCTTTACTACAGAGCTGTTCCTGCTCCTCGCCGCGGGTGGGCTGATCGCCCAGAGTTTCTATCTCGGGTGGAGCGGATGGGATATGCCGATCCAGATGATCAAGCTGATCGCCGTCGCGCCCATGAACATGCTGCAGGCGGAGATCTACGAATATGGCTTCACCCTCCTCGGCGCGCTCGGGTATACCGGGATCATCCTTCTGATCTCCGCGGCGGTAAAAAATAACATGTTTGCACTGATCTTCAGCCTCGCAGCCGTGTATCTGCCGCCGGTGATCAGCCGGTATCTCCCCTACGGCCTGCAGAAAGCCCTGGATCTGCTGCCCCTTGTGGGAAGCCCCACCGATATTTTCCGGACCAACACTTTCTGCCTCTTTGGAAAATACATCTGGTCACCCTATCTGCTGATCACGGTGCCGATTCTGATCGGGCTTCTGTGCGCGCCGTTTGCTGTCAGGAAATGGTCGAGACGAATGAAAAAATAGCGCGGAGTATTCTCAGATGATCACAATATCCCTCCACCCCATCTTTCGCAGGCTTTCTGCATAACCCTGCAGAACGGCCTGCTCCGGCACCGGATAGTGGGAGTACGCCTCCCTCACACCCATCGGGCGGTAGGCGATGATCTTGTAGCGGACTTCCCCTGCATGATCCTTAAGCAGCTTTCCTGTCTCCAAAATCGTCTCCTCCGCATCGTACAGCGTGGGCACGACCACCGTCCGCACCTCAAACAGCTTCCCTCTCTTTGCCAGAAACAGCGCATTTTCCAAAACCTTTTTATTGTCACAGGCCGTCACCGCGAGATGGTCTTTCTCCGAAAACGCCTTGATGTCCAACATCACGCCGTCCGTCACCTCCATGAGTTCCGGATCGGACGCAAAGTCATAGGTTCCGTTGCTGTCTATAAAGGTGGACAGAGAAGCCTCTTTGCAGAGCGAGAAGAGTTCCCGTATAAAGGCGGGATACAGAGTGCATTCCCCTCCGGAAACCGTGACTCCCCTGATGTAGGGCATCTGTTTTTTTATGACCTCAAAAGCCTCTGCAGCCGTCATATATCGAATCCGCGGGCTTGCATCGTGGGGGCAGGTATGGATACAGGTATCACAGCCCACGCACTTCTCGGGAGAAAAAATAACATGTGTTATTCCGTCTTTTTCCTCCTTTTTCAGCGCTCCCACAGGGCATTTCGGCACGCAGAGACCGCAGCCTGTACAGAGGCTTCTCGTCTCCGGGTTATGGCAATATTTACAGTCAAAATTGCAGCCCTGTAAAAAGATGACGGTCCTGTTTCCAGGACCATCCACGCTGCTAAAAAGTATGATCTTATTAACAGGATATTTTGTCATCTCACCTTACGCTCCTCTATTCTGCAGTTGTTTGTCGCGCCAAGGCCAAGCTCTGTCGTATCCTGCAATACAGCAACTCCGCTTCTGAGCTTTTCGATCTCCGATCTCTTCACCAGATATCCGGTGATACGGATCACATCGCTGTCGGACGCGTAGAACGATATATAACGCAGGTTATCCTGAAAGGATCCCTTGATAATATCCAGCAGAAACTCCGGATTTTTATGTACCGTAGTGTCGATCGGGAAAATATCTCCCGTCCCCGACGGGAAGTATTTGTGGAACAGACTGCAGTGCTTCAGATGGTCGAGCAGTTCCTCCGGCTCTTCGCCTATGGGAATCCTCGTTCCAGGGCTCACATCCCTGTCATCGGAGATGCCCACCTGGGCATGCAGCAGGAAATGTCCGCCAGTGACACTGCAGTAAGGATTCACATGCTGCTCATTGAAAGCATGGATCTGTTCCATAATCGCAACGCCCAGATCATCCGCCTCTTTGGAATGTCCGTAGCGGCCTTCTTTCCCTTCTTTTTCCATCAAAATATTCACGCACTCCGCCAGCCCCACCATACCGAACATGGCGGTAAATTTATCCTGGGAGATAAAGCCTTCCTTCGCGAGGAAATTATTCTGGAAAAATCCGCTCTCCTCCACCTCGAATTTGATCCTGGCGTCCATATAGCGCGCCATGATATCCATCACATACGGAAGCTGTTTTTCCCGGAAGTCTTTCAGAGACTCTGCGCGTTTCGCGATATTAGAAAGAATCAGGCGGCAAAGCGTATACGAGCCGCCCCCCAGCTTCAGGCCGTTATAACAGCTGGCGATCACATAGTCCTCGCCCAGCTCGGAGACAAACATACGATGGTTCGCAAAACTCGGCTTTGCGCTGCGCAGAGATGTCTTTATCGCCTGCAGCGTAAAATCATCATCCGACAGCTCGGGATCATATTTCATCGTGATATTGGGTACCGCATGCTCCAGCTCCGCCTCCACTTCCAGAAGGAGACGGCCGGCCTTCGTCGGCTTCGGACCGATATTCGCATGGGAGAAAGAATCGAGCACCGTTCTGTCCACATGGATCATGAAAAGGCGCAGCAGTTTTTTCGCCGTCTCCTCATCTACATCATTGATAAACGGCTCCAGCAACTCATCCAGCGCCCCCACATAGACGGGAAAATTTGTCACGCTGGGCACATGTTTGTAGAAGATCAACAGGCTGTTCAGCGCTTCAAACAGGTCCTTCGGAGGATCCAGCTGCAGGAATTTGGAACCCTCCCTCATAAATTTTGCGTAATCCGGTATAATATATCTGGGTCTAACCGGCGCATGGCCTTCGTTCAAGTCACAGATACACTTCGTATCGATGGACTCATTCAGCAGTTCGTCCAACCCCTCAGGCAGATCCAGCACCTCCAGCAGAGAATCCGCCTCCTTTGCCATCACGGCAACCTTCTGTTCATGTGTCAGGGTCGGGCTCTTAATCGTCTCCAGAATTTCCGCCCTTGTCTGCTCTACTCGTTCCATTGTAATTGGTCTCATGGTATACCCTCCTTCTCCGAATATTATAATTTGTACAGAATAGTTATGTCAATGACTGAAGCCGCCAGTTTTGCCCTCTCCTCAAACTGTTCATAGAAATCCCGCTCTTTCTCGTAGGCCTTCCTGTAAAACAGTTCCAACATGGAGAGATTGATCTTTTTCACTTTCTCATCTTCCCCGGCTCTCAACAATTCCTGCATCTCCTCCTGAAAATCTTTGCAGAAATAATGCCATTTTGTAATAAATTCCTCATTCTTTTTCAGGTTTGGAGTCTCCAGCCATTTCTCGATCTTCACCTTCGTCCCGTTCAGATTCGGGCAGGAATCCTTCACGATAAAATACTGAAACCCCTTTATCTCCTTTATGCCATCCTCCGTCTGCACCTGCTTTATCTCATAGTTTCGCCCCAGCGGGAACAGTCTGCACAGCCCCGGGCGGAACGCATGGATACTGCACCTGCCCTCCTCATTCAAAAAACCGCAGACCTCCTTAGATCCATAAGCTTTTGTTTCTCCGCTCATCTTCAGATTCGGCAGCACCATACCGTCCGTCATATAGAGTTCTATCTTATCTTCCATCAGCTCGTCAAAACTCCTGCCGAGATGCTGCGTCAGCTCACAAATATCAAAGGGAGTCAGTACTACCGACTCCCCCATCTCCTGACAGCAATAAGAACAGCCTTTGCAGTCGTCGCAGCCGATCTTCGCCATATCTCTGGCAGTATATAATCTGTCCGGCGCCATATTGTCCCTCATTTTAATTTACTCTGCAGTTTTTCAAAAATAGATTTCGGTGCGGACGATGCGCCCGGATTCTCATGCTCATAAATGGAGGAGCAGCTGATCTCTCCCTCACGCTTTTTGTCCGCATAATTGATCTGTTTTTCATCTTCCTGGAAGAAGATCGCCGCCGAAGTTTTTCCCAGAGTGATCTCCATTCTTCCGCCCTGCACGCTGTATTCCACCTGTTCCGTCGTAAAGCCGTTCTCATCCGTCAGCATGACCCGCGTCATCCTCGCTTCCTTCGGTACGCCTAACGCCCAGACTTCGAGTTTCCTTGTCACCTCGTGATCGTTATTATTGATCACGGTCAGTGTGCGGGAACTGTCGGTAAAACGGCCGAAAGCGATCACATTAAATTCTCCGATGATGGGCTTCAGGGAACCCGTCCGCAGCTCCGGTCTGGATTTATGGAGCTTTATGATCTCCTGGTGAAACCTTATCAACTCTTTATCCTCATGTCCCCAGGGATAAGTTCGCCTGTTGTCCGGGTCTGTAAAACCGCAGACACCCGCCTCATCCCCGTAATAGATCGTGGGCGCTCCGGTCCAGGTCATCTGGATCATGACAGCCTCGCGGAACACGGCTTTATTGATATCTCTCTCCGCCATCTCCGGATTCATATAGTTGGTCCGTCCCACCCTCCGGTTCGTTCTCGTGAGAAAGCGGGAATGGTCATGGTTGGACAACTCGTTCATCGCAACCATTCTGGCCGGTCCCATCAGCCTCGCCCCGTTATATTTCATGGCTCCCCAGAAGTTATCCGCATGCCCCAGCATATCCATCCGGAAGTCGTCGCTGTGCTTCTCCATTCCAGTCAAAAACCATGTGACGGGTTCCATAAAGGCGTCATAGTTCATGACGCTGTCCCACTCTTTTCCGTTCAGCCACGGCTTGGGGTTCCCATACTGCTCCGCCAGAATCAGTGCGTCAGGATTTGCATTTTTCACGCGCTTGCGGAACTCCTGCCAGAAGCGGTGGTTCATCTCCGGGGACATCCCCAGATCCGCCGCCACGTCCAGCCTCCAGCCGTCCGCGTTGTAGGGCGGAGATACCCATTTCTCCCCGACGTTCAAAATATACTCCAGAAGTTCCTGGGACGTCTCATAGTGGAGCTTCGGCAGCGTGTCATGCCCCCACCAGCCGTCGTAAGTATTATTGTAAGGCCATCTGGTCGGATTCTGGTCGTGGAACAGGAACCAGTTGCGGTACGGACTGTCCTCCGCGACATAGGCGCCCTTCTCGTACCCCGCCGCCTCCTCGTAGATCCGCTCTTTATCCAGCCATTTGTTGAAGGAACCACAGTGGTTAAACACGCCGTCTATAATAACGCGTATCCCCCGCTTATGCGCCTCCTCGATAAATTTTGCAAAAAATTCATTGGATGCTTCCAGATTCCGCTTATCTGTGACACGGTTGATGTAGCGGGAAGCAAAACGATTCTCCTTCTGTCCGTCCTGAAGAAGTTCTCCCTCATCGTAGACAATTTTTCCGATATGAGGGTCTATATACTCGTAATCCTGAATATCATATTTATGGTTGGACGGCGATACGAACAGCGGGTTAAAATAGATGGCCTCGACCCCCAGCCCCTCCAGATAATCCAGCTTGTCGAGCACGCCCTGCAGATCCCCACCGTAAAACTCGCGGATGCCCATCTGGGCAGGATATTTGCCCCACTGCTCTTTCGGAACCCGTGAAGAATAATCGCCTATATAGAAGTACTCTTTATCCAACACATCGTTATCCTCATCGCCGTTATAAAACCGATCGATCAGGATCTGATACATCACCGCGCCCTTTGCCCATCTCGGCGTTTTAAAGCCGGGGATGATCGTGAAATAGTAATCCGGGTCGGCCTCTTTCACCGCCCCCCGCTGGTCAAAATAGAGCGTCATCTTGCCGGACTGCACTTTGAAGCAGTAGGTAACACTCTTGTTCTCAAGCTCCAGCACAAGTTCATAATAGTCAAAAAGCTCCGTCGCCTCCACTTTCTCCATCAGATGGGACGTTCCCTGCAGCTCCAGAAAGACGCTGTCAACATTGTTCTTTTCCGTGCGAAAACGTACCGTGACTTCGCTGTAAGGGGCAGGCTCTACCGGATAAATATAATTCTCCGTATTATCCGAATACAGCGCCCGTTTATTAAAAACAGGACGCATTGTAGAAACATAGTATTGCTGATTAAAAAGTGAGTAAAATCCTGAATTTATATTGAACCACAACCTTTCTATATTTCTTATGATAATATTCTATTATGTTTGCCCTGGTCTTTCAAGTAAAAATTGCCCGACTGCCAAAGAAAAACAGAAAAAAACAGAATAGTAAAAAGGACAGTCTTTCGACTGTCCTTTTTAGAGAAGGTATTTCTTTCTTATGGGGTATAGCAAAAAACTATATAATGTATTGGGGGGTTACAAGAAGTATAATAGCATACCGCCCCTTTGTCTACAAGACTTAGATTTCACAAATATCACAAATTTTGATATCCAATTTTGTCAGTTTTGCACAAATAAATCCTCAAATTCTTTTCTGCCTATCTTTTCCTTCTCCAGCAGAAGCGCAGCGCAGCTGTGCAGTACCTGTTCGTGTTCCAGAATGATCTCCTTCGCCTTCTTATAGCATCTGTCGATGATCACCTTGACTTCCCTGTCGATCTCCCCTGCAATATTCTCGCTGTGGCTCTTCGTGTGAGCGAGATCCCTGCCGATAAACACCTCGTCATAATCGTCGTCGTAACACACAACACCGATATTCTCCGACATACCGTACCTGGTGACCATCATGCGCGCTTCTTTTGTCGCCTTTCGGATATCAGAGGAAGCTCCGGTCGTGATGTCGTCAAAGATGATCTCCTCCGCGATACGTCCGCCCAGGGATACCATGATATCCTGTTCCATCCTGCCCTTTGTCAGGAACATATCGTCCTTGTCCGGCAAAGGCATCGTGTAGCCCGCCGCTCCGACGCCGGTGGGAATGATCGAAACCGTATAGACAGGGCCCACTTCCGGGAGAACATGGAACAAAATCGCATGTCCCGCCTCGTGATAAGCCGTGATTTTTTTCTCCTTGTCGGAAATGATCTTACTCTTTTTCTCCGAACCGATACCCACTTTGATAAACGCCTTGTTGATATCGCTCTGGCACACATACTTTCTGTCCTCTTTTGCCGCCACGATGGCCGCCTCGTTCAGAAGGTTTTCCAGATCGGCACCGGTAAAGCCCGCTGTCGTCTGCGCGATGTGTTCCAGATTCACGTCATCCCCCAGAGGCTTGTTCTTCGCATGGGTCAGCAGAATTTCCTTTCTTCCTCCCACATCCGGTCTTCCCACTACGATCTTGCGGTCAAACCGCCCGGGACGCATGATCGCCGGATCCAGAATATCCACCCGGTTTGTCGCCGCAATGACGATAACACCTTCATTTACGCCGAAACCATCCATCTCCACCAGCAGCTGATTCAACGTCTGCTCTCTCTCATCGTGACCGCCGCCCATGCCGGTGCCGCGCTGTCTCGCCACCGCATCGATCTCGTCGATAAACACGATACAGGGCTCATGTTTCTTCGCCTCGCTGAACAGGTCTCTCACACGGGATGCTCCCACGCCCACATACATCTCCACAAAATCCGAACCGGAGATCGAGAAAAACGGCACCCCCGCCTCCCCGGCGATCGCTTTCGCCAGCAGCGTCTTACCGGTTCCGGGAGGGCCCTCCAGCAGAACTCCCTTCGGGATCCTCGCGCCGACCTCAATAAACTTACCCGGATTCTTGAGAAACTGGACGATCTCCTCCAGATCCTCTTTCTCCTCTTTCAAACCCGCGACCCCATCGAATGTGATGCCCTCGCCGCCCAGCGAAATCCTCGCCCGGCTCTTTCCGAAATTCGCCATTCTGCCGGCTCCTCCGCCGCCCCTGTTCATGATGGAGATCACCACCATAACAGCCAGAAAACTTAAACCCACCGGCAGGATCACGCTCGTCAGGATACCCTCGCCCTGCGCTTTATTTATCACAGGATATATATGGTATTCTTTTAACATCTTTTCCGCTTCCGCCACATCTGTGACCTGAATGTTCATCGTCTCCCCGCTTGTCAGAGTAATTCTCACGACACCGGTCGGCGGCACCTGGTAAGGTGTGATATCAGCACCTGTCACAGCTCCCGCGGACAGGGCTCCCTGCATCTGATAGAGCGTATAGTTGTTCCGTCCTGCCGTAATGAAGTTGATAAATAAAAGTCCGGCGACACATAATCCAAAAAATACTATATATGCGGCCATCCCTTTGTTTTGTCTATTGTTCTGATCCAAAATTTATTACTCCTTCTATATTCAATCAAATTCCACTACGCCTATGTAGGGCAGATTCCTATATCTCTGGTCATAATCCAATCCGTATCCGACAACAAACTCATCGGGAATCTGGAAGCAGGTATAATCTACATGCACATCCACGACCCTTCTCTCCGGTTTGTCGAGCAATGTACAGAGCCTCACACTCTTCGGCCCTCTGTCCTTCAGCATTTCCAGAAGATAGCTCAAAGTTCTGCCGGAATCCACAATGTCCTCCACCACGAGCACTTCCTTATCTTTCAAAGGCTCATCAAGATCTTTCACGATTCTCACCACACCGCTGGATTTCGTCGCGCTGCCATAGCTGGACACCGACATAAAATCAAGAGATACCGGAACCGTGATCCGTTTCGCCAGCTCGCACAGGAAAAAAGCGCCGCCCTTTAAAACACAGATAAGATGCACCTGTTTCCCCGCATAATCTCTGTTGATCTGCTCCCCGATCTCCTGAATCCGTCTGTCTACCTCCTCTTCCGTCAACAATACTCTTACATGTTCCGCCATGTCTTCTCCTCCGTCACTCTCTCCCGCAGATCCGAATCTGCAAAATGGTTTTTGTCTTTCCTGTCACTTTATAAAAATCACTCGTTCTCCCTCCCGGCACCCACATGACATGCGTGTCATCTGCTATGAGCCAGATACTTCTCCTCTCGGAAGCCGGAATCTTGTTTTCTATCATATAACGTCGCAGACTCTTGCGATTCATCCGCTCATCTATCGTCAGATAATCTCCGCTTTCACAGTGCCTGACAGAAAACGATGTTTCTATTTTATCATAATCGAACCATTTCGTATACGTTTTTTGTGGAATACAATCTATGATTTCCGAAATATCGCGAATTCCGAGACGCTCTTTTACCGCTTTCTCATCGGACAGGTCGATCCGTTCCGCCGTGATCTCCGGCTTCCTCTCCCCGGTCAGAAATCCCCTCCTATCCTGGGAGAGGAAGATCTTCTCCGCCTCCCTCTCCCGCTCCTTCGGATAAAGCAGAAGCTTTCCGTATACTTTTCTCGCCCGCACGCCCCCCGGCAGACAGAGCTCCCCGTTTCCCTGTTTTTTTGTCAGTTCCAGCATATCTTCGACATGCACCGCGCCGATATCTTTCCGGGTGGGCAGAATTCTTTCCAGTCCATGCAGAAGAATCTGTTTCTGCAAAAACACATCTTCCCGCAGTAAAGAGGTAATGTCAAAGACAAGGATATCCTCTCTCTCCGCCACGACCCTCCGACAGGCGGCACTCGCCTGACTTCTGATATAGCATTCCGCTTCCCGCACGATCCGGGCCGTATTTCCGATATGGGCCGCCGCCTGAGGACAGATCTCCCTCTCCACATAGGGAAGTATCTGATGTCTGATCTTATTTCTGCTGTAATTGGGGAGAGCGTTGGTCCTGTCCTCACGCCATGCCGCCCCTCTATCTCTCAGATAATCCTCTATCTCAGCCCTGGAGAGACAGAGCAGGGGACGGATGATATCTCCCCGCTGCGGAAGGATTCCGCGCAGCCCCGTCAGACCGCTGCCGCGAAAAAGCTGGAACAGGACTGTCTCCGCCTGGTCATTCTCGTGGTGCGCCGTGGCGATCTTAAACGACGAGTGAAAGGCATCCTGCCCGAAGGATTCCTCCTCCCACCTTTTCAGGCACTCCCGAAAATCCCGATAGCGCAGCATCCTGCCCGCCTCCTCCTCGCTGAGTCCCTGCTCTTTCGCAAAGGCAGGCACATCCTCCCGGAACAGATAGCAGGGGACGCCTTCCCCTTCGCTGAGCGCCGCCGCAAAGGCTGCATCCTCCCCCGCCTCCTCGCGGATGCCGTGATGCACATGGGCCGTCCGCAGGGTAAAACCGAGTTCCTCCCGGATCGCAAGCAGCAGGTAAAACAGACATACCGAATCCGCTCCCCCGGACAGCCCCAGAAGAACTTTATCTCCCTCCCGGATCAGTCCCTGCTTTTCTATAAAAATTTTTACCTTTTCTTGTACATTCATGATTTTAATGTATAGTAAACTCTTCTAAAAAGCAAGTGTTTCCTATCTGGCGCTCTCCCAGAATCCGGTCACAATTACCGTCATATCATCCCGCACTTCCCCCCTGCTCTGGCGCAGCACATAACCCAGAATATCGTTGGCGAGCTCGCTGGGATTCCTGGTCTGGAAGCGGCTGATGATCTCCGGCAGCGCCGCCTCCCCCACGCCCTGATTCATGGCATCCACCACACCGTCCGACAACAGAATAATATAATCTCCGTCCTCCAGATACCGTATCACGGACTCTCGCTCCGGCTCCTCCACAAGCCCCAGCGGAAGATTTCTCGAGGAGATCTGCTCCACCAGATTATCCCTCTTTAAGTAAGAAGGCGCTGCCCCCACCTTATAAAAATGGCATGTCCCCTGATACAGATCGATATTGCAACAGTCTATCGTCGAAGTGTTCCTCCCCGCTCCCCCCGTCAGAAGAACGCCGTTGATCAGCCGCATCGCCGCGTCCACAGAGAAACCTGCCTCCAAAAAACGCTGCATCAGATCCACCGCCATGGAACTGCTCTTCAGGGCGCTCTCCCCCGCGCCCATCCCGTCCGAGAGCAGAACAGCCACATTTCCCTCCCCGTAATCAAATATCTCAAAACAGTCCCCCGAGACCGTCTCCGTCTGCTTGATCGCCTTTGCCGTCCCGGTCAGCACATGGTAGGATGGCTCCTCCTGAAACAGATAGGTATTCCACTCCTGCGACAGAAAAAATCCACAGTTTCTGTGAGGGACAAGGCGGACATCCAGCAGCACCGCCAAAAGCCCCGCCACATCATCCGAAGAAATACTGACCGGCTTTGCCGTTCTCATTTGAACACTGTACTCCCGGTGCCCGTCCTGGGCCCGTATGTAAAAAAGATCTCCCACAAGAATGCCCTCGCTCTTCATCTCCCGCGTAAGCTGCCTGTACTTTTTCTCACTGACCTTCTCCACCTTTCTCTTATTGCTCGCGATGTTGAACAACATGCGGGACATCTCCTGCAGCTGCCCCGCAAACACAAAGCGCTGTTCCATGAGCTGCCGCTCCCAGAGGATGAGCTGTCTCTCCTCCGCTTCCACCGGCTGTTCCTCAAACCTCTCCTCCACATTAAAATTCTGAAAAGAATCTGCCAGTTCCCGAAAAGAATCCGCATATTCCAAAAATCTTTGCCTTTCGTAATCCTGTAATATCGTTGTCTCCATAGTGATCACGCCTCCTGATATAAGTTCCGCAGATATACGGTGTGATGATTATAGCCAAAAAGAAAGCGCGGTATTTGTCAAAAATACACCCGTAATCCCGAGTTTTTTCCGACAAAAACCGCACTGGAACTTCTTATAAATCAATATGAATCGTAAAAGGGGGCACAAAAAAGCTGCCCGCCTCCGGACAGCTCATTCTCCTTCCGTCTTAAAAACGATCTCATCCTCATACACAAGCCCTAATTTTTCCTTCGCCATGTCCTCAATATATTTCTGAGTCTGTGTATATTTCTCATACTCCTTAATCTCTTCCGCCCGCGCTTCCTCCTGGTCTATCTTCCTCTGCAGCTCTTCCTGCTTCGCCTGGTATATCGCCTGTCTCTCTTTCAGTTCCGCTTTCCGAAAGTTTACTGCAACAATCAGCATGAACAGTACCAACGTGACAAGTATCATGGCAAATCTATTCTGTTTTGGCTTCTGATACGCCGCTCTTCGCCTCGCCATAGCAGCCTCCTTTCAGTGTTTACATAATACTATTCTAATCATTTTACAAAATACCGTCAACTTCTTTTTTAAAATTCTGCAAAAATACCTGCACTTTCCGCCCCACAACACTCTCAGGGCATACCATTTCGATCGGACTGCGCGCCTGGGCTTATCCAGTATGCTCTCCGCCTTTTTTCCGGCCTTCCCCGCCGCTTTGAACGCTTCCGCCTTTGTCCTGTTTAAAAACCGTGCACTGTATTTTACAAATAGGGTCCCTATGGACACCGTATACACGAAAATACCGATACAGACTCCCAATATCGTATAAAAGCGCAGGCTGCCGTTGTGATACTCATAGAGCATCAGAAAAGCTTTTATCCCCGTCCAGAGCCAGTATAAAAAGTCCTCAAAAGCCATTGCCAGCCTGTTATGCCCCACGACCTTCCGGAAAATGCGAATCAGATCATAAATAAACGCGATCTCGGCGCCAAAATACGCGGCATACAGAAACAGCGCGAACTCCGTAGTCACCAGTTCACTCATATCGCCTTCCCCTATTGAAACAGCCTGGAGAAAAAGGACTCCGTCTTCTCTCTGGCTCCGGCGGAATCGGAGTAAGTCAGAGAGTCCACGCTCCCGTCCACATCCACTTCGCCCTTGTCCAGAGAAAGTCTGCTGACATGAAGTTCGGATCCCTTGATCATCAGCATACCCTGTTCCGTCTCCAGCAACACTTCATTGATATCAAAAGAAAGCACATCGTTCACGCCTGTGATCGTACAGGTCTTTCTGCCGGAGAGCACGATCTTGTGTGTCCGCAGTTGTGATCTTCCGTTATAACCGCTGTTTAAATCTTCCATCCCATTCCTCCCTCTCCAAATACTCCGATGGTATAAAATGCTGTTCCCTTCTGAAACAGTATATGAATGGGACGTCCATCTGATGCCAAAATCTTACAGATTTACAGAAGACCTACAGATAGCGGTACATCTCCTTTGCCTCTTCTTTTCGCACCACTTCGGAAACATCTAACACTTCCACCTTAACCTCTTTAGAGCCAAACTGAATCGTGATAATGTCCCCCACTTTCACCGCCGTTCCCGCCTTGGCCGCTTTTTCGTTGATCAACACCCTGCCGGCATCGCAGGCTTCGTTTGCCACGGTGCGCCTTTTGATCAGCCTCGATACCTTTAAATATTTATCTAATCTCATCTCTCTCCTCAATCTTTTAAAATATTGATAAAGCCCGGACAGCATTGCCCGGGCTTTCTTTTCAGTGTGTAGCAATTTATGCGTTCAGCATGTCCTTTAATGCTTTTCCAGCTTTAAACTTAGGTGCCTTGGATGCAGCGATCTGCATTACTTTACCACTCTGAGGGTTGCGGCCTTCTCTTGCAGCTCTCTCGGATACCTCAAAAGTACCGAAGCCTACCAGCTGAACCTTTCCACCTTTTTTCAGTTCATCAGCAACCACATCTGTGAAAGCCTTCAATGCCTTCTCAGCGTCCTTTTTGGAAATTTCAGCCTGATCAGCAATTGCTGCAACTAACTCCATTTTGTTCATGTTAAATCCTCCTATATAACTCCTCATGGTTTCTCAACTTTTCCCGGAAAAACCTCTGTTTTCCGAAAAAACAGTCTCTATATATTTATAGTGGGGTTTGCCCTGTTTGTCAAGGATTTTATGGATTTTTCACAGTTTTTTCGCAACATAGCGGGAACCTGCCCGTAAAAAGCAGGTCCCCGCCGGAAAATAATGTTATGCTATCAGCTCTATGCTTTTTTGCTTTCCTTAATCTTGGCAAAAACTGCCTGCAGAAGAATAAAGAAACACAACAGGATAGCCGTAATAATGTTCGCCCAGGAGCTCACCAGCTTACCGTTGGTCTTTACCAGGGTCGAAATCGTACCGTTGATGAGCACGCCCACGAGGGAGCCCAGGACATTGCCCACACCGCCGGTCAACAGCGTTCCGCCGATGACCGAGGAGGAGATCGCGTCCATCTCAAGTCCCGACGCCTGCGTTGTCGTACCGCACATCGTATTCAGGCAGTAGCAGATACCGCCGATCGACGTCAAAAAGCTGCTCAGAGTGTATGTCAGCAATTTTGTCTTTTTTACATTCAATCCCATCAGTGTAGCCGATACCTGATTGCCGCCCACCGCATAGATGCTTCTGCCAAACTTGGTATATTTTAACATCAGATAGACCAGAACTACGACAAGCAGCGCTACAATGACTGTGGGACGTATAAACGGAACCTGATAGATTCCCTTTTTGTTTTCATAACCGCCGAAAGGAATGCTGATTTTCGCGTTGGAGATCGCCGTGAAGAGTTTGTCGGAGACAATACTCACCTGATCCTTACAGATCACGGCGGTCATACCTCTGGCAAAGAACATACCCGCCATTGTCACGATAAACGGCTGGATCTCCAGATACGCCACGCAGAATCCCTGCACCAGACCGAACACTACTCCGATCACCAGAACCATGATCATCAGAACCGGGCTCTTCATTCCCCATGTCTCCATACCTACCGCCAGAAACATACAATCCATGGCGATCAGGGAACCGACGGAGATGTCGATGCCGCCCGTCAGCATTACACAGGTCATACCGGCCGCCACGGCGATCAGACCCGCGTTGTTGATCAGAACATTCAAAAATGTCTGAAAATGTGTAAATCCTTTATCTGCGTAGACGATACAGCCGCCCAGATACATGATAACAAACAGCGCCACCGTAATGGCAAGCAGTATATTATTTCCACTCAATTTTAATTTTTTCATGCCTGCACCGCCTCCTTTGCCGCTGCCTTTTTAGAGGACAGTTTTTTGAAATAATCCTTCACAGGCTGTGACTGGATTACCACGATCAGGATAACCACGATAGCCTTGAACACAGGAGCCTGAGCGGAAGAAACCCCCAGGGCGTACAGTGTCGTAGTGATCGCCTGAATCGTGTAAGCGCCGATGATGGAACCGGCCAGGTTAAACTTACCTCCGCCAAGGCTGTTGCCGCCGAGCGCTACCGCGAGGATAGCATCCAGCTCCATGTTCAGACCGATGTTATTGGTATCTGCAGAATAGATCCTGCAGGTCGCAACCAGTCCGGAGATGCCTGCGCACAGACCGCAGATCACATAGCAGAGCAGAATGATCTTCGCGGAATTGAAACCGGAAATTCTGGATGCCTTTTTATTGATACCGACGCTCTGAATATACGTACCCAGCGCCGTCGTCTTGAGCACGATCGAAGCGATCGCCACACAGACTGCCGCAATGATGATCGGCGTCGGAATAATACCGCAGTACGCCCCGAAGAACTGGAAGGAGGGCACACGCACATACACGATATTGCTGTTGCACAGAAGCAGTCCGATCGCCCTGCCCGCGGACCAAAGGATCAGCGTAGCTACCATCGGCTGAATATTCATATATGCCACCAGAAATCCGTTGAACAGACCGCAGACACATGCGATCGCCACACCGGCCAGCATTCCCACCCAGAGGGGAACATTGTATTGATCCACATTGGTCACACCGTATCCCGCAAGCAGCATACAGCACAGGCCGCCGGATAAGCTCATCACAGATCCCACCGAAATATCCGTCCCCGCCGAAGCCGATACCACCAGAGTCATACCGATCGCAAGGATCGCTACCTCACTGCCGCGGTTCAATACGTCGATCAGACGTCCGTATAAAATACCGTTGTTGATACTGATAGAAAAGAAGCTGAGCGGAGCATTTCCTGTGGCGATATCGTACACCACGTTGATCATCATGACGAGTATCATACTGAAGATCGGCAGGAACAGCTTCATCTTTGTAATTTTTTTGATTTTATCCATTATTTAGCACCTCCCGCAATTGCCTTCATGACACCTTCCTGAGACAACTCTTCACCGCTGATCTCTCCGACCTTGGCGCCGTCTCTGAGGACTGCCATACGGTTACAGGTTCTGAGCATCTCCTCGATCTCGGAGGATACAAAGATCACGCTCGTTCCCTCCTCCGCCAGTTTGATCACCAGCTTCTGGATCTCTGTCTTCGTTCCGATGTCAATACCTCGGGTGGGCTCATCCAAAATCAGGAAATCCGGATTTGTCGCCAGCCATCTGGCCAGAATAACCTTCTGCTGATTTCCGCCGGAGAGCTGTTTGATCAGAGTTTCTCTGCTCGCCGTTTTAATCTGAAGCATCTCGATAAACTTATCCGCGATCTCGATCTGTTTTGCCATCGGTATCTTCTTAAAGATACCTGACTTTGCCTGCATGGCGAGAATGATATTCTCCCGCACGGACAGATCGCCGATAATGCCCTCGGCCTTTCTGTCATCCGGCAGAAGTCCCATGCCGAGATTCATCGCATCGATCGGGTTCTTGATATTTACTTCCTCGCCCTTCACCTTCAGTGTGCCGGTCTGGGCTCTGTCCGCGCCGTAGATAACACGAGCCAGTTCCGTACGGCCGCTGCCGAGAAGTCCGGTCAGACCGATCACTTCCCCTTTATGTATGTCCAGATTGAAAGGCTTGATCGTTCCGGTATGGCTCAATCCCTTCGCTTCGATCACCAACGGTTCTTTGGATTTATCGCCGCTTCCCTCCGGTTTGATACTTGCCAGATCGTCAAAGTCTTTTCCCATCATAGCCGCGACCAGTTTTACACGGGGCAGCTCCTCAATACTGTACTCTCCAACGAGCGTACCGTTTCTGAGAACGGTGATACCGTCGCATACCTCGTATACCTGCTCCAGGAAATGAGTTACAAAGACGATCCCTACTCCCTGCTCGCGAAGCCTTCTCATCATGCCGAAAAGTTTCGCCACTTCGTTGTCGTCCAGCGAAGACGTGGGCTCATCCAGAATCAGCACCTTGCAGTCCATATCCACCGCCCGGGCGATCGCTATCATCTGCTGCAAAGCCAGCGAATACTCCTCCAGATTCTGTGTCACATCGACATCCAGATCCAGATCCTTCATCAGCTTTGTTGCCATCTCATTCATTTTCTTTCTGTTTACCGTGCCGATCTTCGTCATCGGCTCCCTGCCGATGAACAGATTCTCCGCCACGGAAAGGTTCGGACAGAGGTTTACCTCCTGATAAACCGTAGAAATACCTTTTTTCTGGGCATCCATCGTGTCCTTGTTCACGATCGGACCACTGATGCCGTCCAGATAGATCTCTCCCGCCTCAAACTTGTTTACCCCAGTAAGACACTTGATCAGTGTGGACTTTCCTGCCCCATTTTCCCCCATGAGCGCACGAATTTCGCCTTTTTTCAAGTTGAAATCCACATTTTCCAACGCTTTTACACCGGGGAATGTCATACAGATTCCTTTCATACTCAAAACAACATTATTTTCCATGTAGACGTCTCCTTCCAGAGTTTTCTTCCCAGGTAATGATTCTTGCTTCCGCTATTATTTCCGTCACAATGCGTAAAGGGGAGAAACCCCAAGTTTCCCCGGGATCCTCTCCCCTTTTACGACTCTTTATTTTTTACATCAGAGTTTTTTTCTCTATCTTAGTAAGCACGGCCATCCAGAACTTCCTGGCTCATGGTTACTGCGTACTGGCTCTCAATACCAGGTGCTACGAAAGCCTGATCCTCAACCAGTGTCCACTTGTCAACTTCTTCGCCGGCTTCCAGTTTCTTGATAACTTCCTCAGCAAAACCTGCCTGCAGAGGGTTGCACTCTACGTTACATGTGATCTTGCCGTCCAGTGTGTACTGAAGTCCGTCGTGTGTAGCGTCGAAGGAGATGATCTGCACGTCGCCGTCAACACCGTATGTAATGCCTGCCGCATCCATAGCGTCCATTGCGCCGTATGCTTCGTTATCGTTCTGGCATACAACTACGTTGAAGTTGCCTGCGCCGTAGGTCTTAATGAAGGACTCCATAACTTCCTGTCCGCCTGCCTGTGTGAAGTCACCGGACTGAGAGTCGAGAACTTTCCAGTTGGAGTTCTGAGCTACGATGTTGTTGAAGCCTTCTGTACGGCCAAGTGTTGCGGATGCGCCAACGGAACCTTCGATAACGAGGATGTTTGCGTCTGCACCGTCCAAGTACTCTGCAAGCCAGTTACCAGCTGCCTCGCCTTCAGCGACCATGTCGCAGCCAAGAGCTGTTGTGTACAGAGTGTCAGCAGCGTCAACCGCACGGTCAACGATCAGTACAGGGATGCCTGCATCCTGTGCTTCCTGGAGAACGGTGTCCCAACCTGCGGACTGAATCGGAGCGATGCAGATGTAGTCAAGTTCCTGCTCGATAAAGCCACGAACTGTCTCGATCTGAACTGCGTGGTCATTGTCGCAGTCTACGAAAGATAACTCATAACCGTTTTCTGCACTGAAAGTATCCTGATAGTTCTTTGTGTTAGCTGCACGCCAGTCAGACTCGTGACCAACCTGTGCAAAACCTACTGTGACAACTTCACCGTCTGCTGCCGGAGCTGCTTCCTCTTCTGCAGGAGCTTCTTCTGCCGGAGCTGCTTCCTCCTCTGCAGGAGCTTCTTCTGCCGGAGCTGCCGCCTCTTCTGCAGGAGCTTCGGAGTTACCGCATGCAACAAGACTGGAAACTGTCATTGCCGCAACTAATAATAACGCAAGTTTTTTCTTCATTTTTTTCCTCCCTAATGAATTTTATTTTTTGCGTCGGAACAGTTTTTCTGTTTCCGTAATTTTACTTTAACCGATTTACCATTTACAGGCAAGCACTTTTTGTGCATTATACATGATTTTGTACATCTAAACAATACAAATTTTTGTATATTATGACATTTTACAATACAAATTTTGTTGAAGAAGTTAAATTTTTTATGATTCCGTAAGATTTTTTATGATTTTTACTTATTTCAAAGATTTTTCGGGAGAGATTCCCCCCATAAAATATATGCCAAATTGCCCAAAATAAGAAATGCATCCGGAGAAATATTGAATTTTTTAAACTTTACCTGGAAAAAAGAGAAATTTTTACCTTTTCTTGATGGCGTTCTTCAAATATGTTATTTTATTTATAATACCGGAGGAAAAATTCCCTATGCCCGCAAAATATATAAGGCTCGCAAACCTGTTAAAAAATCTGATCGACGAAAATAACGGCGATATCTTTAAACTTCCCACCGAAGCGCAGCTCTGCCGGAAGTACGGTGTAAGCCGGCAGACCGTTCGAAAAGCGCTCTCCGTTCTGGAACAGGAGCATTTAATAGAAAAGAGGCAGGGCAGCGGTTCCTACGCCACCGGGCTTTCCGGCACGGCGGGAAAAAATACCGTAGCCATCCTGATCTGCTCCGACACGGAATACATCTATCCCGCTCTTCTCGCCGACCTGCGCGGCGCACTGCAGGCGCAGGGCTTTTCCTTCACCGTCTTCACCACCGAAAACAGGATCTCCAGAGAAAGGGAGATTTTGCAGCATCTCCTCGCCCACCCTGTCCGCGGTATATTGAGCGAAGGCTGCAAGACGGGATTTCCGACGCCGAATCTGGATCTGTACAACCGACTGGCGGAAAAAAATATTCCCGTCCTGTTTTTCCATGGGAACTATTCCAACCTGCCGGATTTTCCCTCCATAAAGGATGACAATTACGGCGGCGGCTATTACCTGGGGAAATACCTCGCCTCTCTCGGCCATAAAAAAACGGCCGGTATCTTCAAGGCGGACGACATCCAGGGAAGTGAGCGTTATTTCGGATTTCTGTCCGCTCTGCGGGATGAAAATATCCCTTTTTCGGAGGACTGCGTCTGCTTTTTTGACACCGCACAGCTCACCTCGCTGCAGAAAAGGCAGGACACCGGTTTTTTGTCCGAATTTGTCAACAAACAGTTAAGCGGTTCCACCGCTGTCATCTGCTACAATGATGAGATCGCCTACTGGCTGATCAAAGAACTTTCCTATAAAAATCTGCGGGTCCCGGAGGACATCAGCGTGGTCTGTTTTGACAATACCTATCTCAGCGAACTCTCCTCCGTGCAGATCACTTCCCTGTCCCACAAAAATCACGAGATGGGGACGATCATCGCGGAAAGTATCCTGAAATTGATAAAGGGAATTCCGGTTACCTCTCAGAAGATTCCCTGGCATCTCGATATAAAGCGAAGCAGCGGCCCTGCATCGGGATAACCCATCCCCGGCAGGCTCCTACTTTCCGTTTCTGTATTCCCTCGGCGTGCAGCCCACCGTCTTCTTAAAGACAAAGCTGAAATAATGGGGATCTTTATACCCGACTTCCGCCGCGATATCGCCGGAGTGCATCTCGCTCTGGCGCAGCAGTTTCTTCGCCTTATCCATCCGCTTTTTCGTGACATATTCAATGAAGGTCATCTGCATTTCCTGACTGAAAACACTGCTGAAATAATTGCCGCTGACTCCGATCGCCCCGGCCACACCGTTCAGGGAGAGCGTATCTTCGCTGAAGTTCTCCTCGATATATTCCAGTCCTTTTTTCAGCACCTTCTTGCCCTGGTTCTCGCTCTCTCTGTCCCTGAGAATCAGTGCACGCTCCAGAAGTTCCTGTATATAATCGTATATATCCCTGCTGTTCACGGAAACCTCCCGCACTTTCTCATTGTCGTCCTCCGCCAACAGTTCCTCCTTACTTATTCCCAGCATCTCCATATAGTTCACGGTCGTAAAGCGCACGTTTAACAGCAGATAATCGCGAAACAGTCTGGATTCCAGCGCATCTTTCACCCCCGCCAGATAGCCGTTCACAAAGTCTTCTATCTCCTCCTGCTTGCCCTCCCCCAAAAATCCCTGTATAATTTCCGGGTTTACCTTCGCGCTGTCCACGGACTCAAAACTTTTGGTATCTTTCCCCGGCAGAAATTCCACCGCGTCTTTCTCCGTCAGAATATGCTGCTGCGGATTAAAAAAACGGTGGGCCAGGATATGATTCACCTTCGTATAACACTCCGGCAAAAGGGAGAGCCGCTCCACCGGTCTGCCGATCGCCGCGTACCACTCCATCGAAAATTCTTCTTCCTTACATATCTTTTCTATGTTGCTGATACAGCGCTGCTCCAGCTCCTCCATCCTCTCCGTCTCACCTTTTATCAGGATCCCGTACAGGCTGATATTCCAGCGAAATGCCAGATACTCCGGAAACCGCATAAAGAACCGCAGCAGCGCTTCCCTGACCTGGTTGATTCCCTCCGGCTCCCTCACCGCGATCTCCGGGTTCCGGTGTTTTGTCTGCAGGCTCAGAAGCACCAGATTATAGCAGGGCGCATCCAGCTCCAGAGAAAGTTTCGCCGCCTCCTCATAAATCTGCTGGACGGAGAGGACCCCTCCAAACACCTTCTCCAGAAAGCTTCTGCGGGAATAATCTTCGTACTCTTTCATCTCATTTTGAAATGTCTCCAGATAGTTCTTCTGCTCCTTCTCCGTCTCGATCTTCTCCCGGATCTCCAGCAGCACTTTCCGCAGGCCCCCTCTCGTGATCGGCTTTAGCAGGTACTGCTCCACACCCACGCGAATCGCCCGCTGGGCATACTCAAATTCATCGTAGCCGCTGATAATAATGATCCGGATATCCGGTATCTCCTGCGTCACGATCTGACTCAACGCCAGTCCGTCCATAAACGGCATCTTAATATCCGTGATCAGCACATCCGGGCGTATCTTCCTTATCATCGGCAGCGCCATCTCCCCGTCGCTGGCTTCCCCCATGAACTGATATCCATACTCCTGCCAGGGGATATTCTTTTTCAGTCCCTCTCTGACAATACTCTCATCTTCCACCAAAAATACCTTCAGCATATGTCTTCCCTCTTCCGGATAAATTGTCAATATGTCCTGCTGTCCAAAAACTCAGCGACATTCTCCTTTGTAAATACATTTTCCTCAACTATATAACTCTTTTCCACCGGCTCTCCGTTTTCCAGTTTCTTTATGATACTGTCGACGTAAATACCCTGCACCGGATTACACTCGATATCCACGTTGATCAGCCCTTCGTCCACCATCTCCAGCGCGTCCCGGATCGCGTCAAAGGAAAGGACCGTCACCTTCCCGCGTTCCCCAAAGCTGACGCCCGCCTCCTGCATCGCCTCGATAGCTCCCATCGTCATATCATCGTTCTGGGAAACCAGCACATCGATGCTCGGGTAGCGGTGCAGCATCTCCCGCATGACTTCTTTCCCCTTTGTGGCCGTAAAATCGGCCGAAGCCGACTCCAGGATATACCAGTTCTCATGGCGCTCCGCGATCTCCTCAAACCCCTCCGTTCTGCCGATCTGCGCCGTGGAACCGATCGTCCCCTGCAGCACCACGATATTGATATTTTCCGACTGCCTGTTCCTTTTTCTCAGATATTGCTCTAACCATATCCCCGCCTTTTTCCCTTCCTCCCTGGCGTCGGTACCGATCCATGTCGTGTAGAGGGATTCATCCTTTACATCCACCATTCGGTCGATAACAATAACAGGAATTCCGGCATCCTTCGCCTCCTGCAGCACCGTATCCCAGCCGCTCTCTATCACCGGCGCAAACACGATATAGTCCACGCGCTGAGAGATAAAACTCCGGATCGTCTTGATCTGGTTTTCCTGGGTCTGCCTCGCATTGTTATAGATCAGAAAATAGCCCGCATCTTTCGTCAGCGCCTCCTGAATCGAGCGCGTATGCGCCGTTCTCCAGCCCGACTCGCTCCCCAGCTGAGAAAATCCCACCACGATCAGGTCTTCCATCTCCGAGTCGGCAGGACTCTGTTCTATCTCGATCCCCCGATAAAGCCCGTGGCTGATAAAGACAAGCGGCAGGACGCAGAGCAGCAAAATGCAGATTCCAACATGTCCGAAAATGATCTTTTTTAATATCTCCACTGCCCTTTTCATCTGTCTTCCTCTTTTTTATCCGTTCTTATATTTTCCTGCAACAGTTCTCCCGATGATTTTTCATGCAGTTTTACCGCGGGAATCACAATACTGACTTTTGTGCCTTTTCCCTTTTCCGATTCTATCATCATCCCGTATTCCATCCCGAAATTCATACGGATGCGCTCATTGACGTTGGCAAGTCCGAATCCCTTCTCCGTCTCCTTGCACGGTCTGCCGATCTCTGTCTGCAGCCGTTTCAGCTCGGCCTCATCCATCCCCACGCCGTTGTCCCGCACGCACAGCAGGATCCTGTTCTCCTCCGATCTCTCCATCTCCCCTGTGATCCAGATCTTTCCCTTTGCCCGTTTATATTTTATGCCGTGATATAAGGAATTTTCCACCAGGGGCTGCAGGGTCAGCTTCAATATCTTATACTGGTACAGCTCCGGATCGATAGCGATCTCATAGTCCAGGATATCCCTATAGCGCACCTGCTGGATCTCCAGGTATCCCCGTATATGCTGTTCCTCCTCCCGGATCGAGATATACTCTTTTCCCTTGCTCAGCACCAGCCGGAAAAATTCGGACAGCGCTACGACCACGTCCACCGCTTTATCCGGATCGTCCCCCTCTATCAGCCAGACGATCGTGTCTAACGTATTGTAGAGGAAATGGGGGTTGATCTGCTCCTGCAAAAGCCGAAGCTCCGCATGCCGCATTTTCCGCTCGTCCTCCTTGATCTGGTGCACCATCACTTCCAAATTCTCCGACATGTCGTTCACACTGTCCGATAGTACCTCCAGCTCATCCTCCGTCTGCATCTTCGCCCGATGGGAAAAATTGCCCTCCGCTATCTGACTGGTGATCCGACACAGCTCCTGGATCGGTTTCGTGATACTGTTCAGAATAGCGCTGGTGATCAAAATCACCGAGGCGACAATACAGCCGCCCATCAGGACGCTGATTAAGATCACATGTTCCACTTCTGTGTTCAACTGTACCTTCAGCTGTTCGATCGTTCTGGTCTGATAATAGATATAATACTGTATATCATCCTGTATCAGTTCCGTCAGAATATAGATATCGTTGTACAGCATGTCCGTATTTTTTTCGTATTCCCCCTCCGACTCCTGGTTCTCCCTGACGTCATCCACCCTGTCCTCCAGCGTGTCCAGGTTGCGCAGAAGGCTTTGCAGCCACACCCGGCTCTCCCGGTCCGTCGTGATCGTCAACAGTCTGCTGCCCTCCATTCTGAGCTCATCGATCAGAGTATAGGGATTTTTCAGCGTGCCGTCCTCGTCCACCGTGTCAAACGTCACATTGCTGACCACCAGTTTATAGAGGCTCTCATCGATCTCCTCCTTGAAGTTCATATTGTAGTTGTTCGCGACGGTCATGCTGCTCACGATCTGGTCGTAGGCGCGGCTGTAGTTGAGAAGCGCCATGATCAGATAGATCGCGACGTAGAGGATCGGTACCATCGCCACGACCACCAGCACGATCAGCTTATTTTTCAGGGGGTACTTTATTTTTTCCGCAGTCATAATGTTTTCCGGTTCCTCCCTATGTGTCGGTGAAAACCCTTTACTCCTACTCTACCCATTCCGGGTATTCTTGTCAATTATCCGACACCAATTTTGACAAATGCGCTTTAGTGTGCTAAACTGTGAAAGATTTGTATAAAGATGCAGAAAAGGAGGAGTTTACTATGTTGACGCAAAGCTGTATCATTCTGGCTATTGTGATCTATCTGTGCGGTATGCTGTACATAGGCATCGCTTTTTCCAAAAAGAATTCCAATACGGATGATTTCTATCTGGGCGGAAGGACTCTCGGTCCCTTCGTCACCGCCATGAGCGCGGAGGCTTCCGACATGAGCAGTTATCTGCTGATGGGGCTTCCCGGGCTTGCCTATCTGTCCGGTCTCGCCGACGTGGGGTGGACCGTGATCGGGCTGGCTGCCGGCACCTATCTGAACTGGCTGATCGTCTCTAAGAAGATCCGCCGTTATTCCCATGCGGTAGGCGCCATCACGATCCCGGACTTTTTCGCAAAACGCTACGGCGATCAGAAAAACATCCTGACCGCCATTGCCGCCGTGATCATCATTATCTTCTTCATCCCCTACACCGCATCCGGTTTTTCCGCCTGCGGCAAACTGTTCAGCACGCTCTTCGGCATGAACTACATGGTGGCGATGATCGTCTCCGCCGTGATCATCGTGACCTACTGTGCATTCGGCGGCTTCCTGGCGGTCAGCACCACGGACCTGATCCAGAGTATCATCATGACGATCGCGCTGTTCATCGTGATCGGATTCGGTGTGGTTCAGGCGGGCGGAACTGCCGCTGTGATCGAAAATGCGAAAGCTCTGCCCGGTTATCTGAGTTTCACCCGGACCTACCTGGCGGACACGAACAGCGCCTCCCCATACACACCGCTGATGATGGTGTCCATGCTCGCCTGGGGGCTCGGCTATTTCGGTATGCCCCATATCCTGCTGCGCTTCATGGCCATCGAGGATGAGGAAAAGCTGTCGTTATCCAGAAGAGTCGCCTCCGCATGGGTGGTCATCTCCATGGCGGTGGCCGTGCTGATCGGCATCATCGGCTACGGTATGACAAAGGCGGGCGTCCTCCCCGCCCTCGAAGATTCCGAGACGATCATCATCCGGATCGCCGGTTATCTGAGCAATTTCGGTGTCTTCCCTGCGCTGATCGCCGGCATTATCATGGCCGGCATTCTCGCCGCCACGATGTCCACCGCGGACTCCCAGCTTCTGACCGCGGCCTCCGGCATCTCTCAGAATATCATGCAGGACTTCTTCGGCGTCAAGCTGAAAGACAAAACGGCGATGTCTATCGCGAGGATCACTGTCATCGCCATCGCCGTGATCGCTATCTTTCTGGCAAGAGATCCGAACAGCTCCGTGTTCCGGATCGTATCCTTCGCCTGGGCGGGCTTCGGCGCGACCTTCGGCCCCGTTGTCCTCCTCGCGCTGTTCTGGAGGCGCTCCAACAAATGGGGCGCTCTGGCTGGCATGATCTCCGGCGGCGTCATGATCTTTGTCTGGAAATTCGGCATCGCGAAGCTGGGCGGCGCCTTCAATATCTATGAACTGCTGCCCGCTTTTATTATCGCCTGCATCTTCAATGTCGTTGTCAGTCTGCTGACACCGGCTCCCGATGAGGAGATCACGAAGGTGTTCGATCAGGTGAGCGGGAAGTAAAAAGTCTAAAGTGACAAAAGCAGAGCCGGAAACCTGTTCTTCCGATTTCCGGCTCTGTTATATATTTACTGATCTATCTATTTCTATTTCTTCTCTCCGTCTCTCTCAGGAAAAGGACACCTGCCAAAGCCATTCCCGCAACGATAAGCCAGACACCTGGCACGTTTCCATCCCCCGTTGCGACACTTCCCCAAAGGGGTACTTCCTCCTCCGGAATATAGATCCACTCCTCGATCACAGGCTCCCAGACTTTTACATAGGTTTTCGGCACACCCTCCTCCAGGATCGTGATCCGCTCCGGGCTGTCCGGGTCGTTGGGATCCGGCAGCTCTGTCGGGTATTCCGGTTCGGGGACCGGCTCTGGTTCCACTTCCGGCTCCGGATCCTTTCCAGGATCGGGATCTTTACCAGGGCCTGGATCCTTCCCGGGATCCGGGGCCGGATCGGGATCTTTCCCTTTCGTATTGCGGAACGCCGCCACCGCCTCTCCGCCGGCCGTGATCGTTCCTGTCGTGCCGGTGGCGGTCACGGTGTAACCCGCCGAATCCAGTTCTTCCACTTTATAGCTGATGCCCGGCTCCAGCTTGATCGCGGTCACGCTCTCCCCACCCTTCAGCTTGAACTGTGCAACACCGTTATGAAAACTCACCCGGTGCTCCGCCCAGTTATTGTCGGCTCCCGTGTAAGCTTTCCCGTCTTTAAACAGGGAAATTCGGAAGTCAAACTCCTGCCCCGGATCCGCCCCGCTTCCGGCGATCGTCTTCTCCACCGTCAGTTTTCCATGTGCAGGCTTCGTTCCGTCCGGTTTAAAGGTGTTTGTGACGGTCAGGTTTATATCGCCGTTCACAGGGTACCAGCCAAAATCACTGGTGCTGCTTCTGTAGATCGCCCTGCCATAATTATAATAGCCGTTCTCCGCATTGAGTACCACAATAGCCGGGTGGGGGGTGTAAAATACCTGGCCGTAGTCACCGGTATACGGATTTCCGATATAGTCGACACTGTAGCCCAGACCGCCGGAGATTACCACTTCTCCGTATCCGTTCTCGTCGGTCTTCAGGATAAAATCCCCGCCGGTGCCGGTACCGTCCTCCACATAGGTATAGGTACGCCTCGGCCCGTCCGCCGTAACACTGTCCGTGTAAGTAAACCCACCCTTTATCTCATATCCGTCATACTGGACAGCCCTGGACGCCAAAGCCGCCCCATGTCCGTTGTCCGCCGCCTCTTCCTCTGGGGCATTCGACTCAGGATCCCCTATCTCTGCCGAATCAGGATCACTGCCCGAAACATCCCCTGCAGCAGACTCATATATCTCTCCGGCTTCTTCCGCCTTTTCAGTATGGTCAGACTGACCGGCCACTTTGCTGCTTTCCGCCGGATCATCTCCCGGCTCCGGCGCAGTTCTCTCCGCTCCGGCACCATCCTCCTCGTCATTTCCCGATACGTCGCTGTCCTCGGGGGCTGCATCCCTATCCGACGTGTGATCTTTTCCAACGATATCATCTGCTGCCGTCTTACTATATTCTATAACTGCATCGCCGTCCGGCATCCCGGCACCCGCATCAGGCTCCGCCGATTTCACCTGATTTCCGGAAATATCCGCCATTTCCTCCGCTGCCATTCTGGTCGTGGAACTGGTGAGGACAATGCCGCCGTCCTCCGGCGATATTTTCTTTCCCAGTTTATATTTATCATATCCGGCAGCCGGCGTATCATTTATAAATATCCGAAAAAGATACTCTTTTCCCGGTTCCCCTTTCTCTTTAACAATCTTTATCTCATCACATGAAAGCTTGCCAGTACTCTTAACATTTCCCAGCAGAGCCACGTTATTTCCATCAGCGTATCCCACACGGCTGTTACCGCTGTATATCCAAGCACTTTCTGTGTCCAATATATCTACACGACAGAGGATGTCTTCCTCCCATATATTCTCCGGAATCTCTGACAGCATCTTCGAAACGTCTATGGTTTTCTCCAGCGTATTTTGGTCTATCACAAATGTTCTGGTAACCAGGTGATCCTTACCATTATAAATGTATCCATAGTCATAGACAGATACCATTAACTTCAGTTCTTTTCTCAGCTCATTCCCTTCCCGAAGGGCATTACCGGCATCATCCCTGTCCAGTTTAACTTTTAACTCGTCCGGAAAGCCTTTATACCCTCCGGAATAAACAACCGTACGGCCTGCAATTCTTTCCTCCCTATCCAGAGTGAACACTGTCTCCGTCTTAAACCCCTCTATCTGGGGATCCACTTCTACTATGCCGGTGATCTCACAATCCGGGCTGATTTTCAGCACCCCGTCCTCCAGGCCGTTGCTGCCGACCACCACCTTTGCCTCCTCAAAATCAGAAGGACCTGTCTGCATTTTTACCACAAATGTATAATAGGGGGACTCCCCCGGAAGCGGATCCGGAACTTCTTTTTTGATCGTAAGAGTGTAATCGCCTACCCCCCCCGGCACTATAAGATCCGGTCGGATTCGCCGCCAGCGCTACCACAGCCGCCTGTCCTGCAAGTAACAGAACCACGATCGCCCGAAGCATTTTCTTTCCCTTTCTCAAAAATTTCATCTTTTCAATTCCTCCTTTTGGTTATTTTCTCCTCCGGGCAGCTTCAAACCCGGTATTTTTCAACATGATTATAGTTAAAATAACATAAAAGCAGGGCTCTTTCAAGCCCTGCTCTATCCGTTTTGCCCTATAGTCCAACAATAAAAACCTATTGTGCAACATTACATCCCAAATTCCAGATCGTTCCTACTCCTCAAAGGGCACCAGCATCCCGTGCAGCACATACCTCGCATTCTCAAAATAATACACACAGGTGGAGAGGACGACAAACTTTTCCTTCGAGTCTATCTCCACATCGGCAGTGAAATCCGAATCTGCCACGGCTTCCTGCAGATACTCCTCGAACTCAGGGCAGTCCTCCCGAAAGATCCGGTATGTATTCGATACCGCTTTCGTTGTATACCCGCTGAACAGAACGATCTGATAATTCTGCTCCGGCGTCAGAAGCCACATTATCGGATGCTCCTCATAGTAAGCCTGGTCCGCCCAGTCGCTCAGCGTGGCGAACATGGCTCCGTTTTTCATATGGTGGCCGTGGATGATCGTGTTGGCGTCCGCAAAGTCCCTTGTATTCCTCATTTCCACGAAAATGGAGCCTGCCCGGTCCTCTGACATGCGATAGTTGTGGTTCAGATAATACTCATTGTTCTCCCCCTGCAGCACCGGGTAGTTGATTCTTGTCCCCTCACAGTAGATCCAGCCCACCACGTCCTCGTTTATCTTCCGCAGCGCTTCGAAATCCACCGTGATCGGCACGCCATTCTCCTTCTCTTCCGCCTCATCTTCCTTCTCCTCCGGAGAACTGTCCTGCGTTATCACTCTGGTGGTATACTCCGCCGCAGATTCCTCATACAGTTTATCTATGGCGCGGTATTCCAGCATTTCGCGCAGGGCAGCCCCGGTCGAAAAGATAAAGACGGCGCCGCAGACCGCCATCAGTATTTTTCGTATCTTTTTTTTCATGATCTACAGTCTTCTCAGCAATGCCTCACGCTGTTCCTCAAATCCCGGCTTTCCAAGCAGGGCAAACATATTCTTCTTGTAGCTCTCCACTCCCGGCTGATTGAACGGATTCACGCCCAGCATATAGCCGGATACGCCGCAGGCAAATTCAAAGAAATAGAAGAGCTGTCCCAGATAAAACTCATTCGCTTCCGGAATCTTTACCATCAGGTTGGGCACCTGCCCGTCCGTGTGGGCAAGGATCGTTCCGTTCATCGCGGATTTATTGACAAAATCCACTGTCTGTCCGGCCAGATAGTTGAGACCGTCCAGATCCACAGGCTCCTCACCGATCGTCAGTGTCTCTCTGCTCGTCTCCACATCGATCACTGTCTCGAACATGATCCTTGCGCCGTCCTGGATGAACTGTCCCATGGAGTGCAGGTCGGTGGTCAGATCCACGCTTGCCGGGAAGATACCTCTCTGGTCTTTACCCTCAGACTCGCCGTAGAGCTGTTTCCACCACTCGGATACATAGTGTACGGAGGGTTCATAGTTCGCCAGTATCTCGACAGATTTGCCCTTTCTCAGCAGAATATTGCGGATCCCGGCATACTGTAATGCATCGTTTTCCTCAAACGGATTGTTCAGTGCCGCCTCTCTGCCGCTCGCTGCGCCTTCCATCAATTTATCGATATCCGCGCCGGAAACCGCAATCGGAAGCAGACCCACCGCCGTCAGAACGGAGAAACGTCCGCCCACGTCATCCGGCACAACAAAGGTCTCATATCCTTCCTCCGTCGCAAGTTTCTTCAATGCTCCCCGCGCCTTGTCGGTGGTCGCGTAAATTCTCTTCGCAGCTCCCTCTTTCCCATATTTTTTCTCGCACATCTCCTTGAAGATACGGAAAGCGATGGCCGGTTCCGTTGTTGTCCCTGATTTGGATATAATATTGATGGAGAAATCTCTCTCTCCGATCACATCCATCAGATCCTTCAGATAGGTGGAACTGATGGAGTTGCCGCAGAAATAAATTTCCGGCGTCTTCCGCACGGACTTGTCCACGGTATTGTAGAAGCTGTGGCGCAAAAATTCGATCGCCGCCCTCGCCCCCAGATAGGAGCCGCCGATACCGATCACCAGAAGTACTTCGGAATCGCCCTGGATCTTCTCCGCCGCTTTTTTAATTCTGGAAAACTCATCCTTATCATAGTCCACGGGGAGATCGATCCAGCCCAGAAAATCATTTCCAGCCCCGGTTTTACTCACCAGAACTTCTTTTGCATCCAGTACGGGCTTTTTTATATTTTCCACTTCATGCTCCGCAATAAAGGGTGCCGCTTTCGAATAATCAAATGTTACTTTACTCATTTTCTCTGCTCCTTTTCTCAAGATTTATCAGTTTTAGTTTAGCAAAGAACAGTTTTTCTTTCAATAGCATTTCATCAAGAATGATAAACAAATTCCAGTAAAAGCCCCTCCAGTTCTTCTGCTTCCTCCGGCTCCAGTTTTTTCTTCTCCTCCTTTGTTCTGTGGGCGGTGAAATCCGTGATCTCTGCCTGCTTTTTTTCCGTATTTCTCTCCAGCTCGTCAAGCCTCTCCTGCTCCTTTTTGGAATGTGGGATCCGCGCGCTGATATTGTTTTCCAGATAGTCGATCAGATTTGTCTTTAAAACCTCCTTCTTCCCCTTGATATCCACCGCCGCGGAGATCGAAAAATATGCGTAGAGCATAATAAAAGAAAGTATGTAATAGGAAGAGATCTCCCCCACGGTCTTCTCCTCTATAATCGCTCTGCACGCCCCCGCTCCCGCCAGAAAAACCGCCAGCAGAAGAAATTGTCCGCTGAGATGCTGTAAACTCCTCGCGGAAAACGGTCCGAATTTGATGCCATAGAGGAACTTGTCCACAAAGACCGGAACATTCGCCACTTTCTCGTGCAGCTCATAGCAATTTGTAAATTTTAATTTGCATACCTTCAGCATTTTATTTTCCGTGGATGACATATTATATGTCTCTTTTATCATATTTTGGTAAAGAAAACCTGTTGTAATCTGGCATAACAGGCTTAAAAAAAACAATAATAATACTGCGCCTGCAAGTATTTCATGTTCTGTAAAAAGGCTTTTCATATTGCAAACTCCTTTCCTCTGATTGGATTTGTTTCAGTATAATCCGGAAAAACCTTTCCACTCAACAGAAAAATCTCGTCAGACTTTTAGAAAATGTGACTTCTTTTTCTTTCTTTCTCTGGAAAGCGACATCTTTTTCTGCTATAATTCTTTTTTAGCAAAGAAATTTGTCAACCAAAAATTGTTTTCAGAAAGGAGAGAGGAATATGCACTACGCACCATCAGGAGTTTGTTCCAGAGGTATTGATTTTGAATTGGAAGACGGCATCGTAAAGAATGTCCGTTTCACAGGCGGCTGCAGCGGAAACACACAGGGTGTTGCGGCTCTCGTCGAGGGTATGTCCGCAGAGGAGGCTGTCAGACGGCTCAAAGGGATAAAATGCGGTTATAAGCCCACTTCCTGTCCCGATCAGTTAGCAAAAGCATTGGAAGCATCACTTGTCAGTCAGTAAATGCGGAGGTAGGTTTCATGTCAAAGAAAATTATTTTAACAGGCGGCGGAACTGCGGGTCACGTCACACCGAATATTGCCCTGATTCCACATCTGAGGAAAGCGGGCTATGAAATAGTTTACATTGGCTCCTATGAAGGTATTGAAAAAAAATTGATTTCCGATTTTCCGGAAATCCCCTACTACGGTATTGCAACCGGAAAATTCAGAAGATATCTCGATCTCAAAAATCTGACCGATCCGTTCCGCGTCATAAAAGGCTATGCGGAAGCCAAAAAGATCCTGAAGCGGGAGAAACCGGATGTGCTCTTTTCCAAGGGCGGTTTCGTCAGCGTTCCGGTGGTCAGGGCTGCTGCCGCCCTGCATATCCCCTGTATCATTCACGAATCGGATATGACGCCGGGCCTTGCCAACAAACTTTGCATTCCCATCGCGAAGAAAGTCTGCTGCAACTTCCCGGAGACCTTAAAAATGCTGCCGGAAGATAAAGCGGTGCTGACCGGTTCCCCGATCCGCGAGGAACTTTCCAGCGGAAACCGGATCGCCGCCCTGGAGCTCTGCAAATTCACGACGTCCAAACCCGTTATCATGGTGATCGGCGGTTCCCTCGGCGCGGCCAGCGTCAACCAGATCGTTCGGAAGTCTTTAGATCAGCTGCTGATAGACTTTCAGGTCGTTCATATCTGTGGTAAGGGTAAAGTGGATGAACAGCTGTTAAACATCAGCGGTTATAAACAGTTTGAATACCTGAAAGCGGAGTTGAAAGATATGTTTGCCATGGCGGATGTCATTATTTCCCGCGCAGGCGCCAACGCGATATGTGAGCTTCTGGCCCTGAAAAAGCCCAATCTGCTGGTTCCTCTTCCCGCAGGCTCCAGCCGCGGAGACCAGATCTTAAACGCGGCCTCCTTTGAATCTCAGGGGTTCAGTATGGTTGTGAAGGAGGAGGATCTGACACCGGAGCTGTTGGTTGAGAAAGTGCAGGAACTGTACTTCACGCGCCAGATCTATATTGACGCGATGAACGCTTCCATGCAGATGAGTTCCATCAGTTCTATTATGAAATTGATCGGAGAAGCGGTCTTATAATAACAAAGAGCAGCTACTTTATGTTCTCATTCATAAAGTGACTGCTCTTTTCATTTTCCGAATTACGCTATTTCGCTACCGTTCCTCTATATTTTTAATCGTAAAGGAACCATTCTCCAAACAGACCTCAGCCTTCAAACCACGGTCTATCCCGAAAACTTCTTCCTCTCCATCCGCATTCAAAAAGGCCGCTTCCATCCGGAAATACAGGGAAAGCCCCTTTTCCGATACAAATTCTCTTTCCGGAGCAAGGTTTATCGCTCCAAAAGTCAGTTTACCCGTGTCTCCATCCGAAAGCTTCACAGGTTCTCCAAAAGGCTCCTCCATCAGATAGAGCTGAACTGCATCCGCTCCCTCGTCGTATTCCGCTTTTAATTGATGCAGGATCTGACTCTCATAATCGTTCACTGAGAGCATGTTTGCCGTCCAGTCTCCCTCCCCCGGCGAGATGACCCATATTTCGCCTGCCTTCTGCTCCACCGGTTCCGGTTTTTTCTCAGGTTCCGCAGGTTTTATATCATTCCCGGAAACCGTAGTTTTTTCTGTATCGTTCGTATCGTTCGTATCGTTCGCATCGTTCGTATCCTTCGCATTGTCTGCCGGCGTTTCGCTCTGATCGGACACGGTTGTTTCTGTTTCCTCCTTGATATCCGCCGGCTCTTCTTCCGAGACAGTTTCTGTTTCGGTTCCGCCGTTTCGCTCTTTCTCTGTCCCCGGCTCTGCTATGTCTTCTTTCGAGATTTCTTTTTTCTGCGGCGCTCCATTGTACAGGAAAACGATGATCTCCTCTTCTCCGTCCTCATTCACATCCGCAGCTGAAATATCCGGCAGTTTTCCGGTATTGTTCATATAATTCCAGTCAAAGTACTGAACACTGTCTTCCACCAGAAGCGCAACTCCCGTTATTTTTTTATCTTCGTGGTAGCCGTAGAGAGAAACTCTCTTTTCCGGTATCTCCGCCAGCAGAATTGTCCGAAGTTTTTCCGGCGCATCCGCATACCGCTCCTCCATGTCCGGCGTATACCGCTCTGTGATCTCCCTCAACTTATCCACCGTCATCTCCGCTTTCCACGCATCCATACCCCCGACCGGTTTCTCCGGCTGCTCTTCCGTCTTCTCCGGCTGTACGACATCTCCGGAGATAACATCGTTGCCGCTCTCCGTCGGTATCACCTCCGGCTGCGGCTGCTCCGTCTCCGCCTCAGGCTCCCCGCCGTTTTTATTGTTTTTACTGTTTTTGCTGCTCTTATTCTCTTCATATACGGCGATGATCTCCGGCCTGTAGCTTCTGACGACTACCGTCTTCGCTATACTTTTCACGACCGGTATTTTTACGGCAGTCTCCGCAAAGGCATAGGAAGTGTTCACCCCTATGGCCACACACAAAAACAAAACTGCCGCCACGCTGCCCACCGCTCTCAAAATACGGTTTCTCCGCACGGACGCCTTCTTTCGCCTGTCCTGTGCAACCGTCTGCCGCACCAACAGCAAAAGCTCGTCTGGTATCTCTATATCCTCATATTTCAGTTTTTCGTCCTGAAAGTAATCATACTTCATTCCGGCTTTCCCTCTCCGCCTTCTTCAACGATTTTCCATATCTTGTGAGAAGCTCCTCGTCCTCTTTTTCCAGCTCTTTCCCAAGCTTTTTGCAGGCCGCGTACAGTCTCGACTTCACCGTATTCAGGTTGGTATCTGTAATTTCAGCGATCTCTTTCAACGTTTTTTCTTCAAAAAAGTGCAGCTGAATCACTATCTGCATGTCTGTCGGCAGTTCGGAAATCTTGGAAACTACCTCCAGTTTCGGCTCATAAGCCGGTTCCTCATAACTTCCTTCCAACAGGTCGTTGTCCGACTCGTCCCATGCTATGTATTTTTTCTCTTTTCGCAGATACATTAGGCTTTCGTTGATCACAATCCGGTAAAACCAGCTTGCCATTGCCTCTTTGCTCTGCAGTTTTTCGTAATTTTCCAGTCCCTTACATATGGCATTCTGCACCACATCCAACGCCGCTTCCCTGTTTTTCACATAATAATAGGCGGCACGGTAAAACTGGTTCTGGTTCTCCACGATATGCTTTACCAGAGAGTCATACAGTGCTTTTTTAGACATAGCTGTATTCCTTCCTACTTTCAAGATGCTCTTCTCTTAAGTTTTGTTTAAATTATTTTATTCTTTTTTCACTATTTTGTATCATAGTTGTATCTTTCGTTCCGGAAACGGAATAATTTTCTAAAAATTTAATCCATTCCTCCTCCGAACCGTAAAAAACGTTGAGATCAATATGCTCCTCCTCCCCGCTGTAACCTTGGAGCGTTGCCTCGCTGTCATACTGCCAGAAAGTCCATTTCCCGGGCATTCCCATATTCGGCGAAAAGTACACATTGCGGATCCAGAGCGGATACCCGTCAAAGGCCCCTCTGATGTAAGTACTGTAGGAACTCTCCGTGGCGTAGATCAGAGGTTTTACGCCGTAGTGCTCCTCCAGTTTATCCAGAAGGCTCTGCAGCTGTCGCCTCGTCTCCGCCACATCCGGCTTATTGTAGAAACGGTTTCCGTAAAATTCAATATCAACCACGGGCGAGAGCATTCCCTCTTCTCTCGGTACAATGGAAATAAAATGCTCCGCCTGCGCTTCCCCCTCGCTCTCAAAGCTGAAAAAGTGGTAAGCGCCCCTCTTCAGGTCTGTCTTTCCGGAATTCTCCCAGTTTTCCTGAAATTTTATATCGATATGACTGCTGCCTTCCGTCGCTTTGATAAAAGCAAAATCGATCCCCTCCCCCCCGAGAATCTCCCAGTCTATCTCTCCCTGATAATAAGAGACATCCACACCGCGGATCGGATAGTCTGTCTCTGACGGATGATTTATTGTGATCTTTTTCTGATATATCAGTACGCCAAACAACACGACGTCCAGCAGCAGGAAAACTGCCGCCCCTATCCACAGTTTTTTCTTCATCGTTTCTCACATTCTCCACACAGGCTTTTGCACTTTCTCTACCATAGTATATGATAATCCGCTGAAACTCAATCCTTACACCTGTTTTTTTAATAAAAAACAGCATGGAAGAAAGTTCTCCCACGCTGTTTCCTTCTCTCTGTAAATTCTATTCCTCTGGGGCGAACCTGGATCTGTCCTGCCCTTCCGGTCTCGGCGTGATCTCTCCCGCCTTCGTCAGCGCGATCTTTGTAAGCGTCGGGCCGAGGAGCTCATAGATCAGCACCGCAAACAGTACGATATTTCGGATGATCGCTCCCTCCTCCCCCAGTTCCTGGGCAACCGTCACCGACATGCCGAGCGCCACACCCGCCTGAGGCAGAAGAGTAACGCCCAGATATTTGCAGACCTGAGGATCACATTTCATCGCCTTTGAACTGATGGAAGCACCTATATATTTCCCGGCGGAGCGGGTGATGATATAGACCACGCCTATCGCCACCACCGTCAGGTTGGAAAATACGCTGAGATCCAGCTCCGCTCCGCTGAGTACAAAGAATACCACAAAGAGCGGCGCCGTCCACTTATCCACACGGTCCATGATATCCGCGGAAAAATCGCAGATATTGCAGAATACTGTACCCAGCATCATACAAACCAGAAGACTGGAAAATCCCAGCTCGATCTCCGTCCCCGGAATCTCCATTCTCACCATCGAGAGAGCCACCGTAAACAGCACAAAGGTAATGGAAATGCCCATACGCCTTGTGTTGGAGTGGAACCATTTCTCCAGCATGGCAAAAATAACACCCATCACAAAACCCAGCAGAAGCGATCCGATCACCTCCAGCATGGGATTTACAAGCACTGTGATCACGCTGATGGCGGCTCCGGAGTAAATCGCTTTCGCCACCCCGAAGGACACCGCAAATACCACCAGGCCCACCGCGTCATCCAACGCCACGATCGGCAACAGGATGCTGGTGAGAGGGCCCTTCGCCTTATACTGGTTGACAACCATCAGTGTCGCCGCCGGAGCTGTCGCTGTCGCGATCGCGCCCAGACAGATGCAGGTGGATATCCCAATACTGCTGCCGAGATCAAATATGTAATACATCGCAATAAGACTTACGTCCACCAACACTGTCGCCGCAAGCGCCTGTACCACCGCCACGACTGTCGCCTGTCTCCCGGTCTTTTTCAATTCCGCCAGCCGGAACTCGTTTCCGATGGAAAAGGCGATAAAGCCGAGCGCCACATCCGAGAGGATTCCGAAGTTTTCCACATCCTCAAAGGTGCGAAATCCTATTCCGAATCTTCCTATCAGGCTTGGACCGATCAAAAGTCCTGCTATCAAATAAGCTGTCACCGCGGGAATTCCGAAGTTTCTCAGCGCACGGGTCAGCATCAGCCCGAGGAACATCGCAAAGCCCAACATCAACAGCAGTGTCGCTGTTTCTGAAATCTGTACCATTTTTTGCCTCCACTAGTCATCTTATTTTCCGGTATTTTGTTCCGCGTTTTTGACCTTACTTATAATACTCTTCTCTTTTTTGTGTGTCAATATTTTTGTAGATACAAAGAGATAAAATACAACAGCAACTTTCGGAAGAAAGACCTGTCTGAGGCACATACAAATTTTACAGATGAGGAACCCCCTCCGCGTTAAGCCAGTCCTCCAGAGCCCCGGCGATAAATTCATGATCCTGTTCATGGGGCAGATTGGAGACTGTGAGAACTGCTGTCATTTCGCCCGTCCTCAGGCAGATTGGAATCCCGCCGCCGCAAAATACATAGTCCGCCTCACTCAATCCCTTCGACTCCACCGTTTCTCCTGTGAGAAACGAGTTTGCCCACGCTCCCAGAGAACAGCGTTTCAGCAGAGATACCGTGTTAAACTTTCTTCTCATCCAATTTTCGTTTTCCAAATTCGTGCCTTCTGTAGCATACTGGAAAATAATATTCCCGTCCGGCCTGCGGATCGCAACTGCCAGATCAATATTCCTGCCATAAATGCGCTGTACCAAAAATTTCCCCAACTCCCACGCATCCTGATTGGAAAAATGCTCAAACCGCAAAAGAGCCTCCTGTTTTTTTGTTATTTCATTAATCCGTTCATAATCCTGTCTATCCATATAATCCCTTCTCCTCCTGCTGTGTTCTATCTTTCTCTCTGTCTGCTGATCTACTCCTGTTCACCTCTATCCCATAAGATCGTTCTTCCCTCCCGCAGGGATTCCTGCACGCAGATGATCCTCTGGTTCGACGAGCCCCGGAAACGAAGTCCCAAATCCTTCAGTTCCTGCACAAACTCTCCGTCCACCAGCACATCAAAATAAGACAACAGTTCCTTCGTCTCCTCGTGCTCCACGCACATCCTCCCTAACACATCCGTCTCAAACGTATAACCCGTATAACACCAGATATCCTTTTCGGGAAGTTCTTTTCTCACCCGACGTACAAACGGCAGAAGCCCTTGCTGATTGCTGTGCTCCAAAGGCTCCCCTCCCAACAGCGTCAGCCCCTTCACATAGGCAGGCCTCAGAGCATTCAGCAGTTCATTCTCCGTCTCCGCCGTAAACGGCTTCCCGTAATGAAAATCCCACGTCTCCTCATTAAAACAGTTCTGACACCTGTGTGTGCACCCGCTGACAAACAACGTCACCCTGATCCCCGGCCCATTGGCAATATCACAGGTCTTAATTTCCGCATAATGCATAACCATCCCCCGATCCTTCTACAAATAACTGCATACACAACTTCATTCTATAACAAAAGCGCAAGAAAGCAAACCCGTTTCCCGCGCCTTTATTTTTCAATTTATAGCTCTGCATCTTTAACTCATTTCGCCAACAGCCAACTCAAAATGATCTGATATTCCAAAAGGAGCCCCTTGAAAAACGTCGGCACTTGGCGAGGTCTTTTCGAGCCTGGTGTCCGCTACGTTTTTCACGGAGCGAGAGCGCGGCGACGTTGGAATATCAGATCATTTTAAGTGTCTCTTCGTCAATATTTTTAAAGATGCAGCACCCTCTCTTTAATCTCCTGCGTCCTGCCCTGATTCCAATACTGGGTTCCGATATAACCGCAGGTCCTTCTCGCCACATTCATTTTATCCTGATCCCTGTTCCCACAGTTGGGGCATTCCCAGATCAGTTTGCCGTGTTTATCCGTAATGATCTGAATTTCTCCGGTATAGCCGCACTTCTGGCAGTAATCGCATTTTGTGTTCAGCTCCGCATACATGATATTATCATAAATATACTGCATTACGGTCAGCACCGCCTCCAGATTGTTCTGCATGTTGGGCACTTCCACATAGCTGATCGCACCGCCCGGGGAGAGCGCCTGAAACTGTGCCTCAAATTTCAGCTTTTCAAAAGCGTTGATTTCCTCCGTCACATGCACATGGTAGCTGTTCGTGATATAGTTCTTGTCCGTCACGCCGGTGATAACACCGAACCGTTTCTGCAATGCCTTCGCGAATTTATAGGTGGTGGACTCCAGTGGCGTTCCGTACAGGCTGAAATCAATATTGGATTCCTCTTTCCACTTTTTACATGCCGCATTGAGCTTTTCCATCACTTCTAACGCAAAGGGCGTCGCAGTGGGATCCGTGTGGGAACGCCCCGTCATATAGCGCGTACATTCGCACAGTCCCGCATAACCCAGGGAAATAGTGGAATAGCCGTCGTACAGCAGTTTGTCTATCGTCTCTCCCTTTTTCAGCCTCGCCAGAGCCCCGTTCTGCCAGAGGATCGGCGCCACATCGGAGGGTGTTCCTTTCAGGCGTTCATGCCGGCACATCAGCGCCCTGTGACAGAGTGCCATCCGCTCATCCATGATATTCCAGAACTTTTCCTTGTCGCCGCCCGAAGTACACGCGATATCCACCAGATTCAGAGTGACCACGCCCTGGTTGAATCTTCCATAGTATTTATGTCTGTTCGGATCATAATTTCCCGCGTTCGCCAGGTTTCCGATGTTCTTATCCGTAAACCGGTCCGGCGTCAAAAAGCTTCTGCAGCCCATGCAGACATATACATCGCCCTTCAGCTCCAGCATTACCTTCTCGGAAATATAGTCAGGCACCATCCTCTTCGCCGTACATTTCGCGGCGAGTCTGGTCAGATACCAGTATTTACTGTCCTCACGGATGTTGTCCTCCTCCAGAACATAGATCAGTTTCGGGAAAGCCGGAGTGATAAACACACCCTTCTCATTCTTAACGCCCTTGATCCGCTGGTTTAACATCTCCTCGATGATCGACGCGAGGTCATCTCTCGTCTGCCCTTCCGGCACCTCGTCCAGATACATGAACACCGTGATGAACGGTGCCTGCCCGTTGGTGGTCATCAGAGTGATCACCTGATACTGGATCATCTGCACACCGCGGTTGATCTCTTCCTTCACGCGCATCTCCGCGATCTGGTTGATTTTCTCCTCATCCATCGGAAGATCCGCCCGGTCGAACTCCAGCCTTACCTGCTTTCTGAGTTTGTCGCGGCTCACCTGGACAAACGGCGCAAGGTGGGACAGGGAAATGCTCTGCCCGCCGTACTGGGAACTGGCGATCTGAGCGATCGCCTGCGTCGCGATATTGCATGCCGTCGAAAAGCTCTTCGGTTTGTCGATCATCGTCTCGCTGATCACCGTGCTGTTCTGCAGCATATCCTCCAAATTGACAAGACAGCAGTTGTGCATATGCTGCGCAAAATAATCCGCGTCGTGGAAATGGATAATACCCTTCTCATGGGCTTCCACGATATCCGCCGGCAGTAAAAACCGCTTTGTGATATCTTTGCTGACTTCTCCCGCCATATAATCCCGCTGTACGCTGTTCACGGTAGGATTCTTATTGGAGTTCTCCTGTTTTACCTCTTCGTTGCTGCACTCCAAGAGGCTTAATATCTGCTCGTCGGTGGAATTTGCCTTCCTGACAAGCGCTCTTCTGTAGCGATAGGTGATATAGCTTCTGGCCACAGTGAACGCGCGTTGGTTCATGATCTCGTTCTCCACCATATCCTGAATCTCCTCCACGGAGAGAGAACGATTCATCTTCTCGCACTGGCGGATCATATTGTCGGCGATCACATCGATCTGCCGGTCTGTCATTTTTTCGGTATCCACCACACTGTTGTTTGCTTTTCTGACTGCCGCAATAATCTTGGAAATATCATAGGCTACTTCCTGGCCGCTTCTTTTAATAATTTTCATATTCTGTTCATATCCTTTTTTACGCCCGTTTTCTTTAAAAACCCTGCGTCGGGCTTCTCCGCAGGACTCCCCCAGTAACAGACGCCTCTTTTCAAATTTGAGGCGTCTACTATATATTGTATCATTGTTTTTTCTATTGTCAAGATTTTGTAGCCCTGAATAACTCCTCAAAATCGGTATCTAAATTTAGGAGATTTGCACAAAATGTTCTCTGCACGCCATATCGCCTCTCCGAAATGTGATTCGAAGGAAATGCGCAGACAGGAACTTGCGAAAAAAACAAAGCGGATGTATAATTTCAGTGGAGGTTATTTGTCGATGGTTGATAAGGAAGTTAAGAATCGCAGAATTATCATCAAGGACGCAGAAGATGACCGGACTATCGCAGACACAGAGATCATCAGTTACGACAGCGGCACTCATTCCATCCTTATTTCTGCAGACAGCATACAGGATAAAAAGTTTTACCGGATAAGTGCCATCATTTTTGCGGAAAACGGCCTGTATAAATTTCATGGAACAATAAGAGGAACCGTGAGGCGGCAGGGATTAGAAGTTTTTCTGAGCAAACGGGAAACGGAAAAGGAACGCCGGGCGGCCAGATATCCCGTCAATTTAGAGGGAAAAATAGAAGGAATCTACTCAGACGAAAAAATAAAGATGTTTCACAGAGCAGTACCTGTCCATGCTGTCAATATGAGCTCAAACGGTATTCTGCTGAAAACTGAGACAAGATTTTTTAATATAGGCGAAGTTTATTCTCTGCTCCTCAAGACAGATATAGGCACATTGAAAATGCAGTGCGAGGTCGTAAGAATACAGGAAACCGGCTTTTTTTCAAGGGACTACGGATGCCGGATCGCCAACTTACAGTGGACGGAAAAGAAAAGAGGTTAGACATCAAAAAGGAGCTGCCGCACCGAAAACTTCATCGGCGCGGCAGCTCCCATTATTTTCCTTTAGTTCTTCATATGATCCACTGCCGCTCTTTCGATCGCCAGCCCTGCGCTGTAGCGCTCCATAAACTTCTCAAAACCTGCCACATCCGCAGCATCCGGTTCCATCACATACGCCTCGGACTCTCCAAACACCTTCTTCTCCAGATAGACGCCCAGATCCTCGCCCTCTTCCTTCTGTATCATATAGGACGCCAGAAGTGCCATACCCCACGCGCCGCCTTCGCCCGCTGTAGCCATAACGGATACCGGCGTGTTTGTCGCCGCCGCCAGATAGCTCTGTGCCACGCCCTTCGTCTTAAACAGTCCGCCGTGTCCCTGCAGCTTATCCAGGGTTACGCCCTCTTTCTTTGTCAGGATATCAAATCCGGTCTTCAGCGCGCCCATTGTCGTATACAGATTTGCACGCATAAAGTTTGCCAGATTGAATTTGCTGTCGGGCTTCCGGACCAGCAAAGGTCTTCCCTCGTCAAACCCGGTAATATGTTCTCCCGAGTAATAGTTGTAGGCAAGCACATCGCCACAGTCCTTATCCCCCTCCAGGGACTTATTGAACAGCACGCCGAACAGTTTACCCATATCCACTTCCATGCCGTAACTCTCGGCAAACTCCTTAAAAATACCCACCCATGCGTTCAGATCGGAAGAGCAGTTGTTGCAGTGCACCATCGCCACCGCGTCGCCGCTGGGCGTCGTCACGATATCGAGCTCCTCGTAAGGCCTGGACAGATCGTTCTCCAGCACCGCCATCCCGAAAATGGAGGTTCCGGCGGATACGTTGCCGGTGCGCCTCGCCACGCTGTCGGTGGCCGCCATGCCTGTCCCCGCGTCGCCCTCCGGCGGACACATCGGGATCCCCGCCTGCAGAGCGCCGGTGGGATCCAGCAGTTTCGCCCCTTCTTCCGTCAATGTTCCCGCATTTTCACCCGCCACGAGCACCTCCGGCAGGATATCTCCGAGCTTCCAGTCAAATCCCCTCGACTCCGTCAGCGCGTCAAACTGTGCGATCATATTTTTGTTGAACTTCTTTGTCGCGATATCGATCGGGAACATACCGGACGCCTCGCCCACGCCCAACACTTTACAGCCGGTCAGTTTCCAGTGAATATATCCCGCCAGCGTCGTGAAAAACGTCACTTTGGAGACATGTTCTTCCCCGTTCAGGATCGCCTGATACAGGTGGGCAATACTCCATCTCTGGGGAATGTGGAAGCCGAACAGCTCACTCAGCTCCTCGCTCGCCTGCCCCGTGATCGTATTTCTCCATGTCCGGAACGGCACCAGCAGGTTGTCCTCGCTGTCAAACGCCATATAACCGTGCATCATACCGGAAAAACCAATTGCCCCAAAACAGTTCACCGACACACCGTACTGTTTCTTCACATCCTCCACAAGGCTCTTATAACAGTCCTGCACTCCCTCCCAGACCGCATCCAGAGAATAGGTCCAGATACCGTCCACAAGCTGATTTTCCCAGTCATGTCCGCCCGAGGCGATGGGCTGGTTTTTCTCGTCCACCAGCACCGCCTTGATCCGCGTGGAACCAAACTCGATACCCAGCACCGCCTTTCCGCTCTCGATCAGTTCTTTTGCATTGCCCATAATGAATTCCCTCCGTTTTTACTTTATAACAGCCCTGATACGCCAATGGACTGCCGCCTATTTTTACTTCTGTTCTTATCATAAATCCTGGAGGGAAATCTTACAAGATATTTTTGTCCTCAATTTATGTATTCCTGTCGGTTTACAGATACTTCCGCGTCGCTTTTCTCGACCACTCTTTCATCTTTTCCGCATCCGCCTTCGTCAGCCATCCCTCCGCCGCCTGTCTGTCCGTATATTCCGCAAATCTCTTCAGGTATCCATCCACGCTGCCATAGAGCTCTACCACTTTTTCCCTGCTGAAATAGGTCATCGACCCACAGATCCCTTCCGGATCTTCAGGATTGCTCGCCACATATCCGGCAATGGGAACATCCACATAGGGACTCCTGAGTCCGCCCAGCGCATTCCCGTGCTCATCCCGCTCCAGATCGTCCCCTTTCCTCGTCAGAGGCGCACGCTCTTCCGGCGTTTTTTTCTCCGTTGACCATTCATGCAGTTTTTCCAACAGCCCGCAGATATAGTATTCCACATGCATATCGTTGATATTTTCAAGCAGACGGGGATTCAGGTTCGGCGCTTTACCCCCTGCCCTCTCAATTTCTGACAGAGATGTCAGTATTGGGCAGACGATATCCGTGTGCGGCGCTCCCGGTATCTCATAATAGCGGCACTTATTCTCCGCGGTATCCGCATTTTCTATCTTCATCCGCATCAGATCTCCCTCCACAAACAGATTAAACAGATAGAGATCCGCCTCGCTGGAAACGCAGATATAGGGCGTCGCGCAGGCGTGCATGTTCCGTTTCAGAAGCCGCAGATTTCCGATCGTTTCGCTCTGTCTGATGCTCCGCTGGACAAGAGCCCCGACAATGTTCATATAACCGTCATAAATGCTCCGCCCGTTTTTCTGTCTGGCATATCTGTCAAAGTAACTCACATAAGTATTTAGGTATGCTCCGCTCTGGCTCTGTCCCGTCAGATAAACGTTTTTTACCTGATAGCCTCCCAGACAATTATTTTCTTCCCGGCGAAGCAGGAGCCCAAGCTGGCTGAGCATATCCCAGAACAGTCCCTCTTCCGTTCCCGGAATCGTCGCGGACTTGCTGATCACCGGCGCCGCAACGAGCTCGCCGTTGGACCAGTTTAAATCCCCATACCTGTCGTAATCGAAATTTTTAAGACTCAGCACATTGACCGGCTTGCTTGTAATTCCCACGTAGGCGTGTCCCTTCTCCATACACCAGAGATAGATCCTGTGCCACAGATCTTCAATATCATAGCCCTGTGTCGCATTCATGATATCCACATATACCCTGCCGGAAAAATCCTTCTCCGACGCCGGCCTTCTGACCAGAATCCTGTTTTTGTAGGGAAGTTCTCTTTTCGCTACGACCGGCATATCCTCCTCATTCGTGTCATAGACGTTTGCACTACCAGTCAGAAAGAATTCTTCTTCCAGATAGTGAAAACAGCTCAGGTCTAACGGTTCACGGGAGTATTCCATCGCGCAAAACGGATGCGAACTTTCTGTCACAGCGATCGGTCCTTCCACTGCCGGCAATTTGTTTATCACGTCATAAATCATAGATGCATTGTCCATCCTTTTCTCACCCCTTTTCTACTTTATTGCCGCCCTCATAACGGCCTCCTCCGACATCTCGTCCCGGTCAAACTCCCCGGTGATTTTTCCGTTGCTGACGACAAGCACTCTGTCGCTGATCGCAAGCAATTCCGGCAGGTCCGAAGATACCATCACAATAGAGATACCGCTCTCTACCAGTTCTCCCATCAGGGAATATATCTCTGCCTTGGCCCCCACGTCAACGCCTTTTGTCGGCTCATCCACAAACAGGATCTTCGGCGATTTCACCAGCCATTTTGACAGAACCACTTTCTGCTGATTTCCTCCGGAAAGCGTATTGACTATGGTGTGGATCGACGGCGCCTTGATTCGCAGGCGGTCAAACATTACCTGGCTCCTGCTGTTTTCTTCCTTCACATCGACAAAGGGCCCTTTCACCGGAAGTTCCTTCAGACTTGCCAGATACATATTGTCGCGGATGGACAGCATCCAGATAAAGCCGTTCAGCTTCCTCTCCTCCGTCACAAAGCCCAGCCCCGCCTTTATCGCGTCCGCCGGATTTTTGATCGTCGTCCTCTGGCCTTCTATGTATACTTCCTTCGTCACGCCCTTGAACAGCTGCCCGAACAGCGCGCCCAGTATCTCGCTTCTGCCTGCTCCAACCAGTCCGCCGATTCCCAGTATCTCCCCTCTGTTCAAATGGAACGTGACGTCGTCCACAATATTTTTTCCTTTCATAGTGGGATGCGGCACACTCAAATGTTCTACCCGCAATACTTCCTCTCCTATGGCGACTTTCGTCTTCGGATAGAGATTTTCTATCTTCCGGCCAACCATCTCCTCGATAAGCGTCTCTTCCTTCACCTGATCTGTCTCATGACAGCCGATCGTCTGTCCGTCGCGGAGCACCAGCACTCTGTCACAGATCCGGTAGATCTCCTCCATCTTATGAGAGATATAGATACAGGAGATACCCTTATCCCTGAGCTCTTTCAAAATGCCCATCAGCTGGTCCACCTCGCTGTTTGTCAGCGCGGAAGTCGGCTCATCCAGCACCAGTATCCTGGGATTTTTGATGTAAGTCCGCATCAGCGCCAGCATCTGCATCTGCCCGCTGTTCAGCTTTGCCACTTTATCAGTGGGTTTTGCGTCGATTCCCACCCGCTCCAGTATGCTTTTCGTCCCCGCGTACAGACTCTTAAAATCTACGCGCTGACCCCTTCCTGGCAGATTTCCCAGATACAGATTCTCGGCTATGCTGGAGTGCAACACCATATTGATCTCCTGGTAGATCATCTCGATCCCGTACTTCTGGGCAACGGCCACGTCCGTGAGCTGAATAGTCTTTCCCTCGTACAGAATCTCCCCCTCATATGTGCCGAACGGGTAAGTTCCGCTCAATATTTTCATCAGTGTGGATTTTCCGGCTCCATTCTCCCCACAGACACCCAGTATTTCCCCTTTCTTCAGCTGCAGCATAACCTTATTCAACGCCAGAACGCCGGGAAACTTTTTGGTGACATTTTTCATTTCCAATAAATATTCCGCCATATTCTCACCACCATTCTACGCAGCGCTGCTGAGTTTCTGTCTGTATTTGTCGATCGCAACGGAGATGAGCAGGATCACTCCAAAAATAAGATTCTGCCAGAAACTGTCCACGCGGATGAGCACCAGTCCGTTGCTTATCACCGCCAGAAGCAGACATCCCAGGATACTGCCGACCACGGAACCGCTTCCGCCGAACATGCTGGTTCCGCCGATGATCACTGCCGCCATCACCGTGAGCTCCGTTCCCGATCCCGCTGTCGTCTGTGCGCTGGCAAACCTGGATGCCATCAAAATTCCTGCCAGCGCGGCGAAAACCGACACCAGAATATGCACCTCGCGGCGTCTCTTTTTCACGGGTATCCCAGCCAGCCTGGCCGTCTCCGGGTTTCCTCCAACCGCAAAGAGGGAACGCCCGTACTTTGTGTAGGATAAGATCAACTGGAAGACAACGGCGATCACAAGTGCGATCACGATCGTGATGTAGACGCTCCCGAAAATTCTGCCCTGTCCCAGCACCTTAAATCCTTCCGTCGCGCCGCTCACCGACATTCCCTTTGTCGTGATGGATACGATCCCGTTTACGGCATACTGAATACCGAGCGTCACTATCAGCGCCGGCAGTTCACAGTCCACAATAATCCACGCCTTAAAAATTCCCACGGCGGCTCCCGCCAGCAGTCCGATGACAATACAGAGAGCAGCCGGAACGCCGGCTTTCATCGCAAACATGCACGCCACGCCGCCCAGAGCAGTCACCGCGCCGATCGACAGATCCAGATCGGATGCCACCAGCAGAAAAGTCAGAGCTGCTCCCACGATCAGATAAAAGCTGGTCGTTCTGAAAATGTCCATTAAATTACTGAAGGAAATGAAATTAGGATTGACTAACGTGACTACTATACACATGATGACTAACGGAAGCAGCGTCCCTATTTCATTTTTTGTTGCAAGTACCTGAATCCATCGATTCTTTTTCATTATACTCTCCTCTTTTGAAAAATAAATGGGACCCACCCTCAGACAGGCCCCATTTGTCATTTTTACGCTTATAAAAGTCCACGCTCCTCCAAAATCTTCAGATGCTCTTCCACATCGCCCTCCTTGATGACGATCGTGCCGGAGTCATTTGCGAATGCAGGCTTATTTCCTTCCTTGATGTCCTTGATATAGTGTACGGATTCATAAGCCATCTTGTAGAAGTCCTGCGCGATCGTGCAATCCAGCGCGCCGCTTGTCACATAATTCAGAATCTCCTCGGAGTCATCGATACCGACTACGATCAGTTTATCGCTGAGATTTTCGCTCTCCACATAGTTTGCGATACCGGGGCATCCATATCCGTCCTGACTCACTACAACGTTGAGGTCGGGATAGCTCTTCAGCAAAGCAGCCAGTTTGTCCGACGCCACAGCCGCATCTGAATTACATTCTTCCTGGATCAGCGTCGCATCCGGATACTCCTTCTGGATCGTCTCACAGAACGCTTTATACTGAAGATTCTGGGTCTCTGTCTCCAGAGTCGTCTGGATATAACATGCTGTCACATGGTCGAAAGAACTGTACTTTTCTTCTTTCAGGTAGGACAGAACCGTCTCCGCCTGCGTCACACCCATGTTCACGGGATCCGTGCCGATCCAGCAGTCCTGCAGTTCTTCTGTCGTGTATGTATTGCAGGTAACCACCGGTATCTCCGCTTCTCTGGCCTTCGTCAGCACATCGGTAGCCTGATCCGTATCCAGAATAACGGTGATAATTCCATCCGCCTTGTTGGTCACCGCTGTGTCCAGAAGGGTGATAACCCCGGCAGTGTCGTTCGGAGTTGTCGGTGATACGTACTGTCCCGTCCAGCCGATCTCGGCCAGTGCATCTTCAAAACCTTTCTGAGCAGATCCCCACGCAACGCCGCCCGTAACGATGCTGACAAACATGATGTCCTGTGATTCCCCTGATGTTTCAGCTGCCTCCGCATTCTCTTCCTGCGCCGGTTCCGGAGCCTCCGTCTCCTCTTCCGTATTTTCCTGTGTCTCAGCCGGCTCCGTCGTCGCCTGCGGTTCCTCCGCACTGCTGCCGCACCCGGTGAGCACAAGCGCGCTTACCAGTAACAGTCCGATTAATTTTTTCAACTTCATTTTTAGACCTCCCTTTTCATCTGAATCTGAATTATTTTTATGAGCACGTGCTCGATAACAAAAACATATCATTATTCCTTGTATTTTGCAATATATTTTTACTCATTTTTATGATTTCTACAAATTTAAACCTTAATTTTTGGTTATTTTGTATATTAATTTTTTTGTATCCTCTATGATTATTTATTTTTATGAGCACGAGACCATTTTCTTTGACACAAAAATATAACTATGCTAAAATTATAGACAGATAACGCTTTTTCATATTTTCAAAACCTCAGGAGTATATATATGATCACACAAATTCAGATCGCCGAGATGGCCGGCGTTTCCCGGTCTACGGTTGGCCGGGTCCTCAACCACTGTGAGGACGTAAACGAAGAGACCCGCAAAAAAGTTACGGATATCATCGAGAGAATGGACTATCATCCCAATCGTGCCGGAAAGGCTCTCGCCATCAAGCAAAAGAATCTCAAGATCGGCTGCATCATCATACAGGCGGACAATCCGTTTTATGCTGAATTGAACAAGGGCATTCAGGAAAAGGCAGAAGAATTTAAGACATACGGCATCAGCGTTATCGTGGAGAGTGTTGTTTTTCGGACGGAAGATCAGATTCAGAAAATCGATGAACTGCTGGCCCAAAACATCACCGCCCTGGTCATCCAGCCCACCAACGAGACCGCCATAGCGGAAAAACTGCTGGAGGTGGAAAAGTCCGGTATCCCTATCGTGACGGTCAACACGGACCTCCCCGACTTTCACTCTACTTTCTGTTATGTCGGGAACGATTTCTATTTATGCGGAAAGACGGCGGCCAATCTGATGGAGATGATAACGGACGGCCCCTGTAATATCGGCGTCATCACAGGTTTTTTCAAAGCGAAATCCCACGCCGACAGGATCAGGGGGTTCCAGGATTATATCCGGAATGTGCCCAGGATGTCCATCGCCGCCATAGCGGAAAATATGGACGATGAAATGGAATCTTACTTCGTCACAAAGACAATGTTGAAGGAACATCCCGAGATCAACACGATGTTCCTTGTCGCCGGCGGCGTGCACGGAGCGGGTACCGCCATCAAGAGCGTGGAGGAGGAACAGCACCGCCATATCAGGACGATCTCCTTTGATGATGTTCCGACCACGCGCAGCCTGGTGCGGGACGGCACGATACAGGCCACCATCTGCCAGCAGCCCATCCGCCAGGGGCAGATGGCGCTCGCGGTTCTCTTTGAATATTTTGTCGATGGAAAACTACCTGACAGCAAACGTCTGTACACTGATATTCAGATAAAAATACAGGCAAATATTGATACTTAACGGATTTGATTACTTGTGATTTTTCTCCTGATATAGTATAATATACGTGATTTATACAACACATTCCGTTTCATAAGTAGGAGTTTTATCGCATGAATACGCCAGTAGAAACCAAACAAAATTTAAAGATCCAAGCATACTTGATTTTAAAAGAAAAAATTGTCAGCTGTGAATACCGTCCCGGAAGCATGCTGAACGAAGCACAGCTCGCCGCAGAACTGGGCTTCAGCCGGACGCCCATCCGGGAAGCTATCAGTATTCTGGAAATGGACGGATTTCTTCGGATCGTTCCCAAAAAAGGAATTTTAGTCACTGATATTTTACTTGGTGATATCGTTCAGATTTTTCAGGCCCGTATGGAGATCGAACCCATCGCCTTAAAACTGGCCGGCCCCAATATCCCGCAGGAAGAATTGCTCATGTGGAAAGAAAAATTCCAGTCTGATGTTTCCTCTGTTGAACATGGCTATCAAACAGATACCGCAATGCATCTCAGCATTATCGGATACTGCAATAACTCCTACATTATCGATATGATGAAAAAGGTTTTTGATAAAAATACCCGAATTATTATCTGCAGTACTCAAAATAAAGCACATATGCAGGATGCCCGCAAAGAACACCTTGAGATTTTGGATTATCTGCTGCAACAGGATTTCGACCAGGCGGCCATAAAAATGCGCACACATGTAGCCGGATGCCGAAACGCGGCAATGGATTTCTTTTATTCTACATAATCACAGAAAAAAAGACGGGCTCAATGCCCGTCTTTATATTCCTGTATCGAATTCCAGAGTCCGCCCAAAGCTTCTATTGTCTTACAATACAATTCGTATTTCTTATCATAGACAGCCGCTCTCTCCATATCCGGAAGAATCGGCGCCGAAATCTGGCACATATCTTTCGCCGCGCCCGCAATATCCGAATAGGCTCCGCTCGCTGTCGCTCCGATCAGAGCACACCCAAACGCTCCCGTCTCGTTTACCTGCACACTCTCCACAGGCAGTTTCATAATATCCGCAAACATCTGGGTCCACATGGAAGACCGCGCCGCGCCACCGGCAAGCCGGATCGATTTCACCTGTGTCTTTCTGGTCTTTAAAAGTTTTTCCAGATGATACCTGTGGCAGAAAGTGACGCCTTCATATACACTTCGCAGCAAATGCTTTCTGGTGTGAAAATTGCTGATTCCCACAAAGCTCCCGCTGGCGTTCGGATGGACGTTGCTCGCCATCAGAAACGGCAGATACACCGGACAGAATTCTTCCACCGGTATTTCTTCCACCCAGGCGTTCATCTGCTCATAGATATTCGTTCCGCTCTTTTTGCACTCCTCCCGCAGTTCCGGCAGCAACGTTTTCATAAACCATTCATTGTTCCCGGCTGAGGTCGGACTGCATTCTTCCACAAGATAGTATCCTGGCAGGCAGAAGAAAGAATTCATCATGACACTACCGTCAGTTACTGGTTCCCGGCCGATGTACTCGTTGATGCTCCAGGTTCCCGCGATCATACAGATATACTCCTCATCCGTGACACCCACCGCCACGGCGCAGGCATCGATATCAAAAGCACCTCCCGCCACAGGCGTTCCTGCTTTCAGACCTGTCTTCTCGGCCGCTTCCACTGTGACATATCCGCAGATATCTGTAGAATACCGAAGAGGCGGCAGCTTATCCATACATTCGGACAGTCCTAACAGCGCAAGTAGTTCCGGATCATACTCTCCGGTATGCAGATTTACCAGATTACAGCCTGAATAATCCGTGCGTTCCGCAAAGGCTTCACCAGTCAGACGAAATCTCACATAATCCTTGCAGGCAAATATCCACTGTGTCTTCTCCAGAGTCTCCGGCTCGTTGTCTTTCAGCCAGGCGAGCAGAGATACCGGCTGACTGCTCAGAATATGCTGACAGGATCTCTCAAATACCTTTTCCTCTGTCCCGTCTTTTTTCCACTTTACCGGATAGCTCCACGCTCTGTTGTCTGTGGAAATAATCCCGTTCCTAACCGGTCGGTCATCTTTTCCCCAGAGATACAATCCTTTTCCATGGCCGCATACTGCCGCACAGACGATCTCCTCCCCGGTAATTCCAGCCTTTTCGATAGCCTTCCGGATCACTTCGCAGTTGGCCTCCCACATCTCATCCATATCCCGCTCCGTAAAACCGGGCTTCGGTACCAGCATCGCCGTATCCATGCCGGCAACTGCCACTTCCCGTCCCGTCTCATCAAAAACTGCGGCTTTTGTGGATGTTCCACCATTATCCAAACCAAGATAATACCTCATAATAATCCCTTATACCTTTCCGCTTGCTTTTTCCGGCAATACATCAGGCATGATCTGCATAATCCCGATTTAAAATATGCGAGGAATCTTTCCCTGCAAAGAAATCTGCACTGATATCAATCGCCATTTTATAAATATTCCATAAAGATTCTATCGTCTGGCTGGAGACATGCGGCGTGATTACCGCGTTTTCCAAAGTCAGAAGCGGACAATCCAAAGGCAACGGCTCTTTCGCAAACACATCCAACCCCGCACCCGCGATCTGGCCCGATTTCAAAGCATTATACAGCGCATCCTCATCAACAATATTTCCGCGGGCGGTATTGACAATCACCGCTGTGGGCTTCATCAGCGCCAAAGTTTCTCTGTTTATCATATGATGAGTCTGTTCCGTATACGGGACGTGAATGCTCACAGCATCCGCCTGTCGAAGCAGTTCTTCCAGCGCCACCAACTCCACACCGTCTGCCTCCATCACATCCCTTTTGGGGAAAGGATCGTAAGCCAGAATCCTGCAATCAAAACCGCCAAGCAGTTTCGCCAGATGCCGTCCAATACAGCCATAGCCAATAATACCTACTGTACTTCCAATAATCTCATTTCCGATATCCTTTACCCATTCTCCGGCTTTTGCCCTCGCCTGATATGTATTAATCTTTCTGCGAGTAGAAAGAATCATGGTAAGTGCCATTTCTGCCACCGCCGTGGTATTAGCCCCTGTCGTTCTGGCAATAGCCATCCCGTTTGCACTTGCTGCCTTAAGGTCTACTTTATCATATCCCACGCCAAAACGCACTAATAATTTTGCACTGTTTTTTACCTGACTAAATATGGATTCTCCATAAGGTTCAATATCAATAATTCCCGCATCGGCATTTTGAAGCTCTTTTATTACATTTTCTTCAGAAAAAGGATTCTGGGGTGCCCAACGGTATTCCAATCCTAGGGACTTTGCATATTCTTCTGTTCTTTGATTCAGATCACAAAAAATCTTTGTTTGCTCTCCAAAAAATGAAACTATTTTTTTCATGTCACTCCTTTTCTCCAACAATTTTATTTCTCTAACAAGTCATATGCAAGACCGTATGGTTTTCCAGGAATAAACTGTCCTTCCCCAGGTGTTCCAACATATTTTGCATTTTCAACAACTACTTTCCCCCGTAGCAGAACAGTTTCAAAGCGGCCTTTCTGTTCCATGCCTTCAAAAATGCTGTACTCTACTCCAGACGGATTTGTCTCAACAGAAAATGTCCCCCTATATTCCGGATCGAGAATAGCAATATCGGCATCTGAGCCCACAGCGATCGCTCCTTTGCGAGGATAAAGGCCATTCAGTTTCGCTGGTGTCGTGCAACACGCCTCTACATATTTCTTACGATTAATACGACCTGCCTCTACGCCATATGTCCAGATTACATGCATACGGTCCCCCGCTCCCGGACAGCCATTTGGAATTTTGCGGAAATCACAATGTTTATTTTCTTCATCCCATCCTGTATCCTTCTGTTCTTGATTTGTCATGGAATTATCAGAGCCAATTAAAGATATTGTCCCTTTATTCAGCGCATTCCAGAGATAATCCCGATCTTCCTGATCCCGCAACGGCGGCGAGCATACAAAATGAGAGGCGACTCTCCAATCCGGATTGTCCATAAGGTGCCAGTCAAGAGTCAGCCAAGCCGTACACGCCTCACCGATAACTGCTTTCCCTTCTTCTTTGGCTTTGCGTATCTCTTCACCTGCCTCAATACAGCTGACGTGGCATATATTAATCGGGCAACGGGCCTGATCCGCAAAACGGATTGCACGAGATACGCACTCCGCCTCACCAAATTCCGGTCTGGTATAATACTGATATTTTGGTTCAAAATGCCCAGCAGCGGCGGCTTCATTTCGATATTTGTCGAGAACATCCGAATTTTCCGCATGTACCAGAACAAACATACCGCATTTCCCGGCTGCCTCCAGGCAATTCAAAAGTGCCATATCGTCCGCGTACATTTCTGTCCCCTTAAAACAGAGAAACAGCTTCAAAGAGGGAATTCCCATCTCCACCAACTTCGGAAGCTCACTCTTGGTTTCTTCGGTATAATTCGTGCAGCATGCATGCAATGCGATATCAGGAGCAAGCTTACCCTTGATTCTCGTATTCAGCCTGTAATTACAGGAATCGACCAAATTTAAAAAATTTCCATCTTCATCATGTTCATTGAAAGCCATATCGACAATGGTGGTCGTTCCGCCAAGCAAACATACATACGAAGTATTAAAGTCACCGTTATAAGTTACACCATCTGTATTAAGAGCTTCAAAATGACAATGGCTATCAACTCCGCCAGGCATAACATATTTTCCTGCCGCATCGATCACTCGATCAACATTCTCCGACAAATTTAATCCGATAGCAGAAATTTTCTCTCCATCTACCAATATGTCCGCCTGAAACTCATCTGTGGCAGTTACAATAGTTCCATTTTTAATTAATGTTTTCATTTTAGTACCTCCTTTATTTTTTCATCTACTTTCTGTTATTCCTCTGCATAGAGGATAAAATAACTGCGGCCAGGATAATCAAACCCGTCGCAATATCCTGGAAATAGTATTCCACATTCAAAATGGTAAGACCATTGGACATTGTACCGATAATTAACGCCCCCAGCAAGGTTCCCGCAAGGTTCGGTTGTCCATCATGAAATGCTGTACTTCCAAGCCACACTGCGGCAATAGAGTTTAACAGATAATCTTCCGCAGCCTGTGGATGTGCTGATCCCAGGCGGGATGTCAACATAATTGCCGTAATTCCGCAGGTCATACCGGAAAGAACAAACGCCCAGGTAATCGTTTTTTTTGTATTAATGCCGGACATCATGGTAGCTTCTTCATTATCTCCAACACCATAAATATATCGGCCAAGTTTTGTCTGATTCAAAATGACTCCGGCAACTGCCAATACAAGCAGCATAATAATAACGGCATTTGGAATCACACCAAACAATCTCTTTGCCCCAAACAATTCAAATTCCGCAGGAAGATTGGTTACGGGATGCCCCTTTGTAAACGCCTGGTTAATTCCGGAAATGACATAACCAAAGCCCAGAGTACCAATGAAATCCGGAACACCGACATAGGCAACCAGAAGGCCATTAATAAGACCTGCCAGACCAGCAACCAAAATTGTAATCAGTACAGCCAGCCACATATTGATTCCGCCATGTTTTACCATCAATGAGGCAACAAGGATTCCCATCGCACTCGCGCTGTATCCGACAGACAGATCTGTGCGACCAGTAATCATAACAAAGGTCTGTCCAATACTGATAACCGCCAACATAGCGATCTGCCGCAGAATCGTAATAATATTATTTGCTGTCAAAAACTTTCCTGATGCCAGTACCGTAAACGCTATTAAGAGGATCACATAACCAGCCAATGTTCCATAGGTCCGCACTAATTTTGACATATTCATATTTTTTCCAATAGCTTTTAACATTCTATCACTCCTTTATTGTTTATCAGATGCCAATTGCATTCCGCAGAATTTTATCAGAATCGATAAACTCTTTTCTGCTAATCTCACTGGTCATTTTCCCTTCACTCATAACACAAATACGATCACATATACGCTGCAATTCCGGTATCTCAGAGGAGACGACAATCACTGCCATACCTTTTTTAGCAAGGCCTTCAATAACATGATAAATCTGTTCTTTTGCACCAACATCAATACCACGCGTCGGCTCATCAAGTATAAAAACCTTTACATTTCGATTAATATATTTGGAAATAACAACTTTTTGCTGATTGCCACCGCTCAGGCTGCCGACAGTCTGTTTGATGGAAGAGCATGCTACATTCAGCATGTCCGCAGATTCCTTTGCATACTCATATTCTTTCTTTTTGTTGATTAAACCAAACCTTTCAAAATTTTCCAGACAACCCAGAGAGATATTTTTATAAATAGGTGTGTTTGGCAAAATACCCTGTTTTCTGCGTTCTTCCGGAACCAACACAATTCCTGCATCAAACGCCTGACCAATATTTCTAAACTTAACCTGCTTTCCCTCCAATACGATCTTAGCCGAGTCACATTTATCAATACCAAGGACAGCCCGTATAGCTTCCGTTCTGCCTGCTCCAACGAGACCAAACATTCCTAAAATTTCACCCTTCCGCACATAAAACGAAACATCTTTTAAAACGCCTTTTTTATTGAGATGTTCTATCGATAATACGACATCTCCGATATTACTGTCCCGTTCCACTTCTATATCTATTTTGGTGTTCCGATTGACCATCATATTGATCAGTTTGTCATTATCCAGATCACCAATGGGAAGTGTGTCAATCACCTGGCCGTCACGCATGATAGTCACTGTATCACACACGGCAAAAATTTCTTCCAATCTGTGAGAAATATAGATAATGGTCTTGCCTAGACTCTGCAGATACTTTATATAATCAAGCAGTTCCTGTACTTCTTCATGGCCAAGGCGGGCAGTTGGTTCGTCCATAATAATGATATCAGCCTTCTTTGATAAAACTCTGGCAATCACCATCATCTGCTGATCTGAAACATTCAATTCCGAAGCCTTTGCCTTTACCGGTAAATTTATTTTAAGTTCATTTAACTGTTCCTCACACTCTTTAAACAGCTTTTTCCAGTCAATAAATGTTTTTACTTTTCTTGTTGGTTCCTCACCGTAAAAAATATTTTCAGCTACGGTAAAATAACTGACAAACGACAGTTCCTGTGGTATGATGGCAATTCCCATTTCTTCTGCCTGCAAAATACTATTTATATTGACATCTCTGCCATTGTATAAAACAGCACCGGTATCCTTTTTAACAACACCTGTGAGAATTTTCATCAACGTAGACTTTCCCGCACCATTTTCGCCGACAATTGCGTGACATGTCCCTCGTTTGATGTTGAGGTTTATATCTTTCAGGGCATTAACACCGCCAAACGCCTTATTAATACCTTTTATTTCAATGATATAATCTGTTTCAGGCATCAGCTATACTCCTTTACATTTGTAATTTTAATGGTGCAGCCCAGTTGTCGGGCCACACCATCCGAAATTCATTATAAACTACTACATTGTGAACTATTCAGCATATTGAGCAGCTTCATCCTCAGCCTTCTCCAAAAATTCATCTACATTGTCGATGGTAACAATGTCATACGGAACACTGATGTATTTCTGTACAGATTGTCCTGCCATAAGTTTCTCTGCGGTATTACATACTGCTTCATTCGCACCATCAATATCGGAAATAACCGTACATAATACACAGCCCTCAGCTTTAATATCACGAAGAACATCCACTTCCCCATCGATACCAACACATTTAACCTGCGGATAGAGATCATGTTCTTTTAACGCCTGAATCGCACCCATTGCTTCCAGGTCCTGAGAAGTAAAGATTGCATCAACATCCGGATTTGCGGTCAGGGCGGAATCAAGTCCATTGTAAGTAACCTCTGTCGTTCCAGGATAAGTTGTCTGAACATGAGCAACTTCCTCAAATCCCCACTCTTCAATCATGGCATCATGTACATAACCAGCGGCACGAAGAGCAAAGTTATCCTGATGTCCGGTCGTAATGATTTTACCTTCATAACCAATTTCAGCACCCAACATCATGCAGATATCTGTCTGAATAGAAAAATAGTTGAGCTGTACCATAGCACTGCATCCCTCAATCCAGCCGGCATCCTGAGAGATCACGTAAATACCCTTGGACGCTGCATCTGCAACAACATTTTTCATTGAAAAGCTGTCTGCACATTGAATGACAATAACATCGCAGCCTGCTTGGATCAGATTTTCAACATCAGTAACCTGCTGAGTTGCATCACCATTTGCATTTACGCCTATAACCTCGTGTCCACGAGCCTCACAAGTCGCTTTTAATCCTTCAAACATGTGACGATTATGAATATTGCCAAGTGCATTGATAGAAATACCGATTGTCATACCGTCTGCCGTTGTCCCTTCTTGGGAAGCTTCTTTACTCGCCGTCTCATTTTCTACGGCCTCTGGTTCGTTTTCACTTTCTGTTTCTACGGTCTCCGTTGTCTCCACAGCTTCTTCTGTTGTCCCCTGGTTTTCTGATGATCCACAGCCACTTACAAGCATTGTAAGTACTAAAGCTATTGCGCATACAGAAGCTAATTTCTTTTTCATTCGTTTTACCTCCATTTGTTTTTTATTATTTCGAACTCAATATTAAATAGGAACTTTCATTACGATCTTTTTGACAGCCTTACACTCTCCTGCACTACAACGCGGTTTATGTGCGCATTCCGGCTCAACAACAATATATTCGCCCGTATGTAAGAAAACTTTTCCCGGAAATTCCGGTTCATGGTATAAAGTCCATTCTTTTTCATCATCATGCGGTACGCTGACTGTCAGATATTCTCGACTGTATACCCCGATATATTCCTCACCCTCTGCCATGTAATGAATGTCAAACGCAAGATCATGTGTTTCAAAAGGGAGAGATTCTTCCGGACTGGTTACATAGTGTTGAATATTTGCATACACACCATACTCCAAATCAATTCTTCCTTCCGGAAGGCTTGCCAAGTCCGGACGTTTTAAAAATTCAAATGCTGTCCGAAACTTTGGCTCATTCATGTCATACTTATACACGCTGTCTATTGCGCCGCTAATCATTTTACATCCTCCTTTTGTTGTGTGTTTATCTGCGAAAATCATGCAGAATTCTTGTTTGTTGATATTTTTGAATAAATATTACAAATACTATTCAATAAACATACAAAATTTTTCTAACGTCTACAACCTCACTTTTTTCCAAAAAATCCATATTTTTACAGAACTTTTTTTTTAATCCTGGATTATAATTTTAAAAATGAGATTTACGTTTTACCTCCCTCCTTTCTTAATATGCATATAGTATACAACAGTATTATAAGAAATGCAACTTTACTTTTTACTAAAAATGCATCACTATTTTTGTACATTATTCCTAGTTCGCTTTCTATTGAAAATACTTTTTACTATTTGATTTGAATTTAAGATTCCCTTGACTTTTTCTTTCCCTTTCGTTAGTGTCTTTAATAGGGATATCTCTATGGGATTCCTGAGTAACCAATAAAATCCACAGATTACGGAAAGGAAATGATTTAAATTATGATAAAAACAGGTATCATAGGAGCAATGGAGCTGGAAGTGGCGACCCTGAAAAATTTGATGACCGTCCGTACGGTCACAGCAAAAGCCGGTATGGATTTTTACGACGGCACTCTGGACGGACATCCCGTCGTTGTTGTGCGGTGCGGTATAGGCAAGGTGAACGCCGCCATGTGCGTACAGATTCTGGCTGATTTGTTTGACGTGACTCATATCATCAATACCGGCGTAGCCGGTTCCCTAAATCCAAAGCTGGACATCGGCGATATTCTCATCTCCGAAAAAGCGTTGCAACATGACATGGACTCCTCTCCCATAGGCTTCACACCCGGTCAGATTCCGGACATCGATGTGCTCGCTTTTCCCGCAGACCAGGCAATGATCGATACTGCCGTCGCCGCCTGCAAACGAGTTAATCCTGATATCCATGTGCTCACCGGGCTTGTGGTAACCGGCGACCAGTTTATTTCAAACAGAGAAGCGAAAGAACGGCTTGTCTCTGTATTTCAAGGCGACTGCGCAGAGATGGAGGGCGGAGCTATCGCACAGGTTTCCTACTTAAATAAGCTGCCCTTTCTCATCATTCGAGCTATATCGGACAAAGCCGATGATTCCGCAGGCGGAATAGACTTTCCGACTTTTGAAAGAAAGGCGGCGGAACATTGTGCAAAGCTGACAGTGGAATTTGTCAGAAATTTTGAATCTATCTGAAAACCGCCGAAGCAGTTTTTCATTTTCTGCTTCGGCGGTTTCTTTTAGTTACTTTGAAGTCGCAGCTGTAATTCGGCAGCCTGTGCCTCCAATGATGCGATGAGAGTATCTTTTTTCTCATTTAATGATTCAAATTCTGTTATCGCTGTATCCTTTTCTTCAATTACTGCTGTCTTTTCTTTATTCGACAGCTTTAATTCATCCATTTCCAGCTTCACACCCTCCCATGTTCGGCGATAATCCTCCCTCGCCTCACACAGATCACGGATCCTGTCATCCCTGTTGAGAGTAAAAAGTGTTTCTCCTGCTTCCTGCATGCTTTTATTTCCCTCTGAGATCATCTTAAAATCCTCCCATGCCAATGCTCTGAACAATTTTGCCCATTTATCGAGATCATGATCTTTATCCTCTCTGTCCGCCAGATGAATCTGAGTTAAGTCTAACACATGTATTATATACTTTTCACTATATTTATAATAGTTTTTTATATTCATCATTTTATAGGTGGAGAAAAACTCAGAGTGCTCCGGAAACGGCGTAAAATTCAAAATTCCGATCTGAAATGCCGGTTTCACAGTTTTGTAAGCTTCTCCGGCATTCAGACTGTCAAAAAGGCGGGACAAATAGATCAGTGATCTCTCGGGCCAGTTATACTGGTTATTCATCTGCATTTCCAGATTTATAACAGTATTATTATTCATCAATATCTTGATGTCCAGAATAAACTCCTTATCGCTGATTTTTTTACCCAGCTCGATGGGATTGAGTATCTGCACTTCCCGCACATTAGCTGGATCCAAATGTAGCAGGAAACATAAAAGCTCCTTCAATACATTTTTATTGCTCTGCATGACGCTCCGAAACATGTAGTCATTCATAAGAGGATAATCGATCGCGCCGGTGAAAGATGCCAATTTAGGCATGCTGTCAGAATTTTTCAGATTATTTATAAGATATGCTCCTTTGTGATGTGATTTAAGAAATATACATCATTTTTATCATAAAACACAATGAAAAAACAAGTACAAAATAGACAAAACCATGTAGAAAAAGAAAGATGGGCCTCAAAGGAAATCAAAAGAAAAACTACATGATATAGTTCCAATGATTCCTATCAGGCCCAAACTCCATACTAAATCTTGTATTGTGCAATGTTTTTGTCAGACAGTTTTACGCCAGCGTATAGCTGTTCAGATATTTCTCCTGCTCCGATGTGAGAACATCGATCTCCTTGCCGAGGAACGCCAGTTTTCTCTTCGCTACATCGATGTCCACCTCACGGGGCACATCGATCAGTTTCTCGGTGAGCTCACTGCCGTGCTCCACCAGATATTTCGCGGACAGCGCCTGGATCGCGAAACTCATATCCATGATCTCCGCCGGGTGTCCGTCGCCTGCCGCCAGATTTACGAGGCGTCCCTCCGCCAGCACAAAGATCCACTGACCGGTGGGAAGCTTATAACCCATGATATTCTTTCTCTGTTCTCTTGTCTCCAGAGCGATCTCTCTGAGGCGCGCCATATCGATCTCACAGTCAAAATGCCCTGCGTTACAGAGGATCGCGCCGTCTTTCATCACCGCGAAGTCCTCCTCATCGATGACTTTATCACATCCCGTAACCGTCACGAAGAAATCGCCTATCTTTGCCGCTTCGTTCATCGGCATCACATCAAAACCGTCCATCACCGCCTCGATCGCCTTGATCGGATCGATCTCCGTGACGATGACACGCGCGCCGAGCCCCTTTGCCCTCATGGCGGTTCCCTTACCGCACCAGCCGTAGCCGGCAACTACCACGATCTTTCCCGCCACGATCAGATTGGTCGTGCGGTTAATGCCATCCCACACGGACTGTCCCGTGCCGTAACGATTGTCAAAGAAGTGCTTGCAGTCCGCATTGTTCACGCGCACCATCGGGAATTTCAATTCTCCGGCCTGGTTCATCGCCTCCAAGCGGATAATACCGGTGGTTGTCTCCTCGCAGCCGCCGATGATCGCCGGGATCAGCTCCGGCATCTTCGTGTGCACCATGTTGACAAGATCTCCGCCGTCATCGATGATGATGTTGGGTCCTGCCTCCAGCACATGCTGAATATGTGAATCATATTCCTCCGGCGTGCTGTTATACCACGCGTGGACTTCCAGCCCATCCTTCACCAACGCCGCAGCCACATCGTCCTGCGTGGAGAGAGGATTGGAGCCGGTCACATACATATCTGCTCCGCCCGCCTTTAAAACCTTGCAGAGGTAAGCCGTCTTTGCCTCCAGATGTACGGAGAGGGCGATCTTTTTTCCCGCAAAGGGTTTTGTCTCCGAAAATTCTTTTTCCAGAGTGCGCAGCAGATCGCAGTTGCGTTTTACCCATTCAATCTTTCTCTCGCCGGATTCGGCTAAATGGATGTCTCTGATTTCACTGTTCATTTCTTTTCCTCCAGTATAATTATGAGATATTCAGCCGAATTTTTATTATAGTGATGGTCGTCTGTCCTGTCATCACTCAGATGGTTAATACTCTTTTTTGTCAAGTCCCATCCGGACGATTATTTCGTCTATCTTTTTATACACCAGTTCCTCATCCATCGTCAATATCTTTCGGTCTTCCATCGTAATTTTTCCATCGATGATCACCGTCTCCACCTCGGAACCGTTGGCGGAGTAGGAGAGTCCCGCGATCAGGTTGTTCCGCGGTGTCAAAGAAGCCGTATTCAGATTGAGAATGGCAATGTCCGCCTTCTTTCCCTCCTCCAGAGAGCCGATCTCCTTCTCCAGACCGAGAGCTTTCGCGCCGTTTATCGTGGCAATACGGATCACTTCCCCCGCGCTGATACATTGGGGCGTTCTCTTTACTCCTTTGTGGATCAGGGCGAGCAGGCTCATCTCGTGAAAGAGGTTCAGACTGTTGTTGGAAGCGGCTCCGTCCGTGCCGATACACACATTGATCCCTTTCTTCAGCATCTCCGGAACCGGCGCGAAACCGTTCCCCAGTTTCATGTTGCTGGCCGGGTTTGTCACCACGCTGACATTTCTTCTTCTCAGAATATCCATGTCATCCTCTGTGATCTGCACACAGTGGGCTGCCACCGCCGGCACATCGAACAGTCCGTTTTTCTCCGCCATCTCGATCGGCGTACAGTGATATTTCTCCCTGATCTGCTCTATCTCGCTCTCGCTCTCGGAGAGGTGTACATGGATCCTCATATTGTTTTTCTTTGCTTCCTCAGACACAATGCGCATAAATCCGTCGTCACAGGTATAGGGAGCATGGGGACCCAGCATAAAGGTCAGTCTGTCGCAGTCCGCCGCCGCGTCCCTCTCCTCATACGCCTGTTTAAGCCGCATCTGTCCAGCCTCATCATTGCCGCTTCCCACCAGTCCGCGGCTGATCACGGCGCGCATGCCGGATTCTTTCACCGCCCTGGTCGTCTGATGGATATTCATCTGCATATCGTTAAAACAGGTTGTACCGCTCTTCATCATCTCGATAATGGCAAGGCAGGCCCCCCAGTAAGTATCCTCGTCTGTCATCTGCTGTTCGATCGGATCGATCGTCCCGAACAGCCAGTCCATAAAGCTCAGATCATCCGCCACATTCCGCATGAAGGACATGTAGGAGTGCGTATGGCAGTTTACAAGCCCCGGTATGGCAAGCCTGTCCTTCCCGTCGATCACCTTATCCTCCGAAAAAACCTCCGGTCTTTTTCCGATCGAGACGATCCTGTCTCCCTCAATATAGATATCCGTCTCGCGAATGACATCACTGTCATTTTCCGGCAAGAGCGCCAGAATATTTTTCAATACGATTCCCATGATATTTTCTGCCTCCTGTAATATGTGAATTGCCTGTCGATATATTTATTTTGCTGGGTTTTTTTAAAGATGTCAAGGGGAACGAACAAGTTTTTCTTTCCGCCAATCAGTTCCCATGCTACAATAAGGGGAACCACCTACAAAATTTCATGTGAACAGGAGAATGAATGCCATATGTACACAGCAGCACAGACAAGATATGATTCCATGCAGTACCCGCACTGCGGAAACAGCGGTCTCAGACTTCCCGCCATCTCGCTGGGTTTCTGGCACAACTTCGGCAGCACCGGCAATTACGACAATATGCGGAATATGTGTTTTACCGCCTTTGACAACGGTATCGCCCATTTTGACTTGGCGAACAATTACGGGCCGGAGGACGGCAGCGCCGAGACAAACACCGGGCGCATTTTAAAAGAGAATTTTTCCGCTTACCGGGATGAGCTTGTGATCAGTACAAAAGCCGGTTATTATATGTGGCCGGGCCCCTACGGGGAGTGGGGAAGCCGCAAATATCTGCTCGCGAGTCTCGACCAGAGTTTAAAACGCCTGCAGCTCGATTATGTAGATATTTTTTATCATCACCGCATGGATCCGAATACTCCTCTGGAAGAAACCATGGGCGCTCTCGCGCAGGCGGTAAAAAGCGGCAAAGCTCTCTACGCGGGACTTTCCAATTATGACGGGCCTACTCTTGAAAAAGCGGCGGCTATCCTGGATTCCCTGCATTGTCCTTTTATCATCAACCAGAACCGCTATTCCATTTTTGACCGCACGATCGAGGAGAACGGTCTGAAAGAAACCTCCGCCAGACTGAAAAAAGGCATCATCGCTTTCAGTCCTCTGGCGCAGGGTATGCTGACTGACCGCTATCTGCACGGGATCCCGGACGATTCCCGGGTGAAAACGGACGGCAGATTCTTAAAGGCGGATTCCGTCACAGAAGAAAAGCTCGCGAAGATACGTGCTCTGAACGATCTCGCCACGGAGCGCGGACAGACGCTGGCGGAGATGGCTCTCGCATGGGTTTTGAAAGACGGTATGGTGACAAGCGTCCTGATCGGCGCCTCTAAGCCGGAACAGATCCTCGATAATATCAAGGCCATTCGGAATACGAAGTTTTCCGAGGAGGAACTGCGAAGGATCGACGAGATCTGTGGAATCTTATAAAACTTTCCGTGCGAAATATATTGAACTGTCCAAAAAACTGCCGCGGGCAATCTTCCCGCGGCAGTTTTTATCTCACAGCGCTCTATCCGTTTACCACATTGCTCGGTGTCCCCGCAATGAAATTCTTAATATTTTGATAAACGCCGTCCACACAGCGCTCTCTCGCCTCCAGACTCGCCCATGCCATATGAGGCGTAATAATCAGACGCCTGCTGTCCGTAAACTTACTCAGAGGATTCTCCGCCGTGATCGGCTCCTTCTCCAACACGTCCAAACCTGCCGCAGCGATCTCTCCCTTTGTCAAAGCGGTATATAAATCGCCGCTGTTTACCACAGGTCCCCTCGCCACGTTGATCAGAACGGCTGATTTTTTCATCTTTCTCATCGCCGCCAGATCGATCAGATTCCTCGTCCGATCACTCAGAGGACAGTGCAGAGAAAGTACGTCAGACTGTTCCAGCAGAGTGTCAAAATCCACCCGCTCATAATCCGTACAGGTGCTGTTTCCGGAAGCGGAATAGAAGATCACCCTGCAGCCGAAGCTCTCCGCGATCTTCGCCACACTTCTCCCAATGTTGCCCATGCCTACTATACCCCACGTCTTCCCGTCCAACTCCCAGAAAGACTCATCAAAATGGGAAAATCGGCTCTGTGCCATGTAAGCGCCGGATTTTACATATTCATCATAATAATGTAATTTTTCTATCAGAAAAAGAGCCATCGCGATACTGTGCTGTGCCACCATCGCTGTGGAATAATTACGCACGTTACAGACAAGAATACCTCTGCTTTTACAGTATTCAATATCTACATTGTCATAACCTGTGGCAAATTCACATACCAGTTTTACATTCTGTGCATCTTTCAGAGATTCCTCCCGTATCGGCGCTTTATTGGATACTACGATATCCGCATCCTTCACTCTCTCAGCGACTTCTTCCACTGTAACGGTATTCGGATAGATATCCACTTCTCCCAGCTCCCGGATACGCTCCACATCGATATCGAGCCCCACACTGTTTCTCTCCAAAATGACAATCTTCAATTTCTCCTCCGTTCTGCTGCAGTAAGCAGCCTGTTTGCTGTGTACTCTCTTATTTTGCGGATTTTTCCTGAAGATGTCAAGTGGGGACTGCAAGTAATTACAGATATTGTTCCTGCAAAAACATCAGAAATCGTTCTACGCTCCCCCCAACTTTGATCACTCCGTCCGGCCTTTTTCCGGGGACTTCCGAAACGTCAAAAAAATCTCCGTCTCTCGTCAACTCCGTTACCATAAAACTGTCGCTTCCGAAAATACCTTCTTCTATACCCACAAACTCATCTCCCCAGAAAGCACATTCTTCCGCCCTGATTCCGGTCTCCTTCCGAATCTTTTGAAATATAACATCCACATTGTCACTTTTGCTGCTGATTCCAACTTCCAGATATTTCGCATCACAGGTAGGTTTCACTTCCATGCCAAACTCTCTTCCTGTATTGACTGCTAGTTCTATCAATCCATTCAATCCGCCCACTATTTCATGCCGACAGAGGCTCTCTTTCAATATTTCCAGTTCATTCTCCTGCAAAAAGAGATTTTCTCCCCGAAATGAATTTGGCATCAGATCGATTTTACAGTAATTTGGTCTGCTGAATACGATATCCGTATCAAATCCATACTGCTTTTTTAAATCCACATGGATCTCAAAACAAATCCGATGAATTTTTTCAAGACATTCTATGTCCGGCAGCATATCATAAAATATGCAGGCCTTTCCCTCCTGAAAAGCATAGTTGTAGGCTCCTCTGCCCAACCCCAGATACAGGTTATCCAGCTCTTGTTCCGTGAAATATTCTTCGATCTTTCCGCCTGCTATATTTTCTATCGTAGTACCGCTGACAATCACAAGTTTTACCCCCTGCCTTAACAGAGGCTTCATCTTCTCCACCGCTTCTCCCACAGGCGCTTTTCTGGACCGTACTGCCGTTCCATCCCAGTCGAAAAATATTGCCCTATATTTTTTATATTTTCCCAATAAATTCTCCTCCATTTTTTAATTCAATCTTTTTGTCCTCCAGGAAAAAGCAGACATGTTCTCCTTCCAACAGAGAAAATTTTGCTGTTTCCTTCGTGAAAGTCACCTCCAGCAGACATCCCTGATATTTGACGCAGAAGGAACAACCTGTCCATCTCTCCGGCAGGCGCGGCTTGAAGCGAAGTTTCCCCTTCTGGCAGCGCATACCGCCGAATCCGTTTACCACCGCCTGCCATGTCCCTGCCATATTCGCCGCATGGATTCCCGCATAAAAATTGTTGTGATAATCATCCAGATCCATTCTGGCGGACTGCATAAAATAATCGTATGCCTCCTCCAGATAACCTATATCACAGGCTACGATTCCGAAAATACAGGTGGAGAGCGACGAATGATGCAGAGTCACTTCCTGATAAAAATCATAGTTTCTTTTGATCTCCTCCTCCGTAAAAAGGTCGCTGTGCAGATACATCCCTAAAACAGCGTCCGCCTGCTTGGACATCCGATGCCGCATAATAAACAGCGGATGATAATTCTCATAAAGCCACGCTCTCTTTTCTACCGGTATCTTCTCTTCGTCCCACTGTTTCCGCATCATAAAACTGTCATCCATGGGATATATCTTCCTTTTTTTATCATAGGGAAAATACATTTTTTCTATAATTTCATCCCAGACGGAGAGTTCCTCCTCGTTAAAAACCAGCTTTTCTTTCAATTTTTTATATTCATCCGGCTCTTTTTCCATCAGCCATCGCACAGCTCCCGCCGCATCTCTCAGATGTTCCCTTGCCATCAGATTCGTATAAAAGTTGTTATCTGTCAGTACGTTATATTCATCCGGTCCTGTTACACAGCAAATACAATATCTGCCGTTTCGGCATTCCGCGAAGCTCCCCACATCCGCCCATATTCTGGCAGTCTCTATCAATAGCTCCGCCCCTTTATTCTTAAAATATTCTCTGTCTCCTGTCACCTGCAGATACAGAGAAAGGGCATAGGCAATATCTGCATTGATATGATACTGTGCCGTTCCTAACGGATAATAGGTAGATGCCTCCTCCCCATTGATCGTACGCCACGGAAACAGCGCTCCTTTCTCGTGCCCTAATACTCTTGCCCTCTCTCTCGCCTTATCCAGTGTATAATATCTGTAATCCAACAGTTTCTTAGCCACCTCCGGTTCGGTATAGAGAAACACCGGCAGAACGTACATCTCCGTATCCCAAAAATAATGTCCCTCATACCCTTCCCCTGACAATCCCTTTGCTCCCATTCCAACTTTTCCGCTCCGCCCCGCAGATTGCAGAATATGAAACAAGTTAAAACGCAATCCCTGTACCAGCGCGCTGCTTCCCTCTCCCTCGATTTTGATATCCGCTGTTTTCCAAAAGCGGCGCATATAGATACTCTGATTTTTTTTCAGGTCTGTATATCCCAGTTTTTCTGCCCTGTCAAGTTCTCCCTCCACAAAACTTTCCAGGTCTGCTTTTTCCATATCCTTTGATGTGGCATAGCAAATCACTTTTTCCAGTGTGACCGACTCAAACTTCCCTGCTACTGTCTCCAGTATACAGGATGCCTCAAGCGCAGCTTTCTCTCCCTGCACGGTTAGTTCTGTGGCAGATTCCCCGTTCCTCATCAGTCTATGGCTGCTCCCGCATCCCACGGTCAATTTGCTTGTCTGCGTAGTCCCCTCGTAATAGAGTAAAAGTCCATTCTGCCACAGCTTATCCCTCTCCAGTTTTCGCCCGAAAGGACCATAATCCACAATAGGATTTGTCTTCCTCGTATGATTTTCCACATCTCCCTGAAGCTTTGATACAAAGCGGATCTTTCCGGAAAAATTCAGCGGAGTTACCTCAAATTTCATTGCCATGATATGCTCCATCGCAAATGAAACAAGACGTTCCGTCTGTATTCTTACAGTTTTTCCGCCGGGGGATGTCCACACAAGCCTTCTCTCCAAAAAGCCTTCTCTCAAATGCAGTATCCTGGCATAATCTGATATTTTCCCCTGCTCCATATCAAATTCTTCGCCGTCAATATACAACTTTGTCTCTTTCAAATTCGGCAGATTCAACAGGGATTGACTGTACAGCGGGGAACCGAAATTTGCCTCCCCGTAACGGATCTTTTCACTCTCATAAAAGCCGTTTACAAAATTTCCTTCCAGTCCGGTATCGATGTCAAAAGGATATGCCTCCTCAAAAGTCCCTCTTGTTCCAATATATCCGTTGGACAGTGAAAATGTCGTTTCGTTCCGATAATTTGTCCTCCTGTCAAATACCGTCTCCGTAATTGTCCACGGCTCTATCGGATAAATCGGTTCTTTTCCTTTCATCATAATTATTCCTCCTCTACAAGCCCATACTTTATGAAAGCCCGCCTGTAAACATACACTTTCACATAATCCAGAAGCGGTATTCCAAACAATAAAAATAAAGGTATTCCATATGCTAAAATATATCTGTTTCCCCTTACAATAAACAAAATGGGGATGCATGTAATCAATAAATTCAAGATAAGCCACGGCGAACTGCCCACTGTGATCAACACCGCGCTTTGAATCGCCCTTCTCACTGTAATTTCTGTCCAGGATATCAAAATCAAACCGAAAGACAGCATACCTGTCCACACAAAGAACAGCAGCACAAAGACAGCCTGAAAGATCACCCTGCCTCTGCGGTCCATATACGCAGATCCCCACAATCCCAAAATCAGAAACACAGCCAAAGACAGACAAACAAGCCAATAGACGGTTGCTCTGCGAAAATGTTTTTGAAACGCCTGCACATACCTGCGGAAACAACTGCCATCCTTTCCTCTTTTCATATCAAATAATACTTCATACAGTGCACTCACTGACGCCCCCGCCGTGACAATCGGCAGGGATGTCAGGAGGTAGAAAACATTCAGACACATGAAATCCCCAAGTTTTCCCATCAGCCTGAAAAATAAATTTTCTCCGTTAAATAATCTTCGCATTCTCTTACCATCTCATTTTCCAGAAAATTTCTTCATCTTTGATAAATGCTCTCAAAAACTCACAGGCACTCGGTTCCAAAGCTGTCTTATATTCCTCCAGCGCCCGATATTTCAGATTTTCTTTTCCCATTTTCTGCATCATTTCTTCCGGCAGCATAAAGTAATATCTCTCTTCCCACTTGATATCTCCAATATTCTTCGGACAGGTAAATCTCTCTCCCTTTCTTTCCGGCCAGAGATCATCCCCTGCCTTCGAATGTACCAGTCCGCAAAAAACCATCGGATAATCATTTTCTTTCTTGCCGGACTCCTTTAATATCTCCCGCAAAAATAAGCACAGTCCGGCATGATCTCCATGAATGTCTTCACTGCAGGTTGTAATCACACAGGAGGGCTGATACTGCAGAAGCAATTCTCTCAAGTCCTGCTTTACCATACTTCTTGTATAAAGAGCATGTTCTCCATATTTTTCCATATGGTATTCGTCTTTCTCCGGCAGGGCATACGTCCTCTTTCCACAATCAGACCGCTTTACTTTGTTCTGATCTTTTTCCTGATACAACGCCCAGAGAAAACTCTCTTCTTTTGGCATGCCCGTATCCGCATATCCCAAAAAAATCAGATCTTTCTCAGAAATGCCAAGTATTTTCATTCCCCTTACAGTCTCTCTGAGCCTTGTCTGTCCCTTTGTATGGTCACTGCAGCCGCAATCCCCGTTTGTCACAATGACGACCTTTACATCCCGCCCAAGTTTCTTTGCCTGATATAAAATACCTGCGCTGAGAAGCACTTCATCGTCCTGATGGGGCACAACGACCATAATTCCCCCCGCTATTTCTTCCAGTCTCAAACACTTCATTCTTTTACCCCTTTACGCCGCCTGCCGCTACGCCTGCGATAATATATTTCTGCATAAATACATAGAAGATCATCAAAGGAGCCACACCCAGCATCAGCATCGGAAACAGTGCCGTCCAGTCTGTAGAAAACTGTCCGATATTCCTTGTCACTTCCTGCAGGATCACATCGTTTTCCCTGCTCTGCAAAAACAAAAGCGGTGTCATAAATTCATTCCAGACATTCAATGTGATCAGGATGACCACCGTAGAGATGACCGATTTTAAAAGCGGAAATACTATCGTAAAAAATCTTTTCAATACGGAACAGCCATCGATGGACGCTGCTTCCTCCAGTTCCTTTGGCACTGTAGATTCCACAAATTCTTTAAACAGAAAGATAGCCTGAGGTGTGTTGATTGCCACGTCTACCAAAATTACTGCAAGCAGTGTATTCATCAGATGCAGATTTTTCACAATACGATACAAACTGACAATATTCATCTGGAAAGGTACGGTAAGTCCTGCCAGAAATAATAAAAAGATAACTGTACTGTATTTTGTCTTCGTCCTTGCGAGAGCATAACCCGCCATGGAACCCAGAATAACCACCAGAAAAACCGCAGACGCGGTAATGATGAATGTGTTGGCAAAAGCTCTGGGGAACTGCATGTTCTTCCACGCATTTATGTAATTCTCCACCCCAGGAGAAGAAGGCAGAGCAAGCGGGTGGTTTGTAGCTTCCTGCGGCGTTTTCAGTGTTGTGACGATCAGATAATAAATCGGCACAAACCATATCACCGCGATGATTATCATAACAATTTCTGTTATCAGTAAACTTCTATTTCTCTTTTTCATTGTATCGCATCACTCCATTTCCCCATGAGCCATGTCACAGTTGCACTGATTGCCAGAACGATCACAAAGAAAATCACGCCGAACGCGGCACCTTGACTGTAAAATCCGTCAGAAATACCCTTTTTCATCATGACCATCATCACCGTCTGTGTCGCATTGCCGGGCCCTCCGGACGTCATGGAATAAATAATATCGAAAACTTTCATACCGCCGATCAGTCCTGTCACAACAATAATCTTTACGGACGGACACATAAGAGGCAATGTCACCCGCCAGAACTTTTGCATTCCCGAAGCGCCGTCAATATCCGCAGCCTCATACAGATCCTCGGATATACTCTGAAGATTGGCGAGAAAAATAACCATTCCCCATCCCGTCCACTGCCATATCTGAGTGAAAATAACGGAATAAAGCGCCCTCTCGGAAGTAAAGAAATTGACAGTTCCAATCCCCATCTGATGCAGCAGGTTATTGATCAACCCAAAGTCTGAAGAGGACATAATAAAATTCCATAAATAGCCGATGATCAGGGAACTGAAAACCGCTGGGAAGAAAAATACCGCGCGCAGTAAATTTTTTGTTTTCAGTTTCCTGTTCAGAACCACCGCCAGCGGCAGTCCCAATATCGCCTGAAAACCGGTCAGCAGGATCGCATAGATCACTGAATTTTTGATAGCCGTCATCATCAGGGGCGTATCAAATACCTTTATATAGTTTTTTAACCCGACAAAATGAAGATTGATCGGATTCATATCCGTATAATCCGTAAAGCTGAAATAAATGGTATATAAAAACGGCGTTATACTGAAAATCAGATAAATCGCCAATGCCGGAATAATAAACAGAAAGAAATATTTTCCCAGTTCGCCGGCCCGTAATTTTTTCCTTTTTGTCATTACACTTCTCCCAATTTTTAAAAGCGCCCCTTATCACCGGATAAAGGGCGCTCCCAGAATTATTTTTCAAGCAATTCCTGTACGGCATTATCAACATTTGTCAATGTCTGGCTCAGATCCTGCTCTCCCAATAAATAGGACTGCATTTCTGTTCCATACGTCTCATGTGCGCCTGCCGCATCACCCCATTCATTCCACGGACAATATACATTGCCTGCAGCAAGAGCGCTCGATGCACTGTTGTAAGCCTCGGGAAGTTCAAACTCAACACCTTCCAGATAAGAAGAACCGCCCTGATTGTTTTCCCAGAAAGCTCTCTGTCCTTCCTCCGTAGAAATTGCTGCAAGAACTTTCATTGCCGCCTCCTGGTTTTCAGACGCCGAATTTACCGCAATACCACAGCCAGGTCCTCCTATCAGCCATCCTGCACTTGCTTTTGTGCCGTAAAACGGCATCATATCCACCACAAGATCCGGATTTTTGCTCTGAATCGTATCCAGATCCCAGGGACCTGAGCAGAACATCGCCGCTTTGCCTGTCGCAAATTCCTCCAGCGCCTGATCATGATCGATACCTGTCATATCTGTCGTATATACGCCTGAACTAATCATCTCAGACCATTTTTCAAGATATGTATTCCATGTTCCTTCCAGTTTAACCTCTCCATTCCGGTAATCTTCCCCGAAAGAGGAACCCACATCCGTAGACAGGTATTCCGCTGTCACAAAAGCCATGGAATTTTTTAACATCGGCTCCCACGATTTCAATCCTGCTGCCAAAGGTTTGATTCCGAGATCCTGGAACTGCTTACAGACTGCAAGATACTCGTCAAAAGTCGTCGGAAGAGCAATATTGTTTTCCTCAAACATGGTTTTGTTGAAATAGATGCCTTCAAACCAACTGATACCGGGCAGAGCATAAATATTCCCGTCATAGCTGTATACATTCGTTCCCGCACTGGAATATTTTGCTCCGAGATCATTTACTTCGGCCAGATATCCCAGCTTTGCGTGCTTGAGTGCCGATGCCGGAGATTCACATATAATATCCGGTCCTTCCCCGGCGGAGAGCTGCGTATCTACGATCGTGTCATAATTTGAATTATCAATAAATTGAAATTCAATCTCAACATCTGGTACTTCTTCCCCCAGATAGTCAAGCAGCGCCTGTATTGTATCTTCGCTGTTCCAGTAAGTCATTCTGACTTTTGTCTTCCCTTCACTGTCGGCTTCCGTCACTGCCTCTTCACCGGTTTCCTCCGTCACATTCTCAGACGCGTTATCCGCCGGTTCTGAACTGTTCCCACAGCCAGATAAAAGCGTCGCCGCCATAGCAGTGCAAAGTAACACACTTAATAGTTTCCTTTTCATGAATCTTCCTCCTTCTATGTTTTATCAGCATAAGGATGTTCTGCAATGCATACTATCCGTTGTTTTTATTATAATTGCAGAATTTTTATAAAAAAATGGAACTTTTTTTCGATTTTTAACAAATTTTTAGTCATCTGCAATAAAAACCGGACTAAAATCAGTCCGGCTTTTCCTCCTCTAAATCCATTTCCTGTTTTAATTTTACGGTGAAACAGACCATGCCGTTTGAGGCAAGTCCACCGAATATTCCGCAGTTTGGATCACTGCCATAATACATTTTCACCCTCTCCCGAATATTGTGAAGTCCATATCCTTTTCCCGGAGTGTTCAACAGACGTTCCGCTTCCTCATTGCTCAAAGATGGCCCATTGTTCATAATCTCAAAAATAAGGTAATCCCCTTCCAGATTATAGCGTATTATGATTTTACCCTCTGTGCCCTCCTTGCGGTAATCGATTCCATGACATATGGCGTTTTCCACAATAGGCTGCAGTAAAAAATTCGGCATGGAAAGCTGGAGTCCCTCTTCCGACAGAAAAAATTCCACATCCAGATTTCCGTCATGCGTTCTCTTCTGCAATTCCAGATATGCCCTGATGTTATTGATCTCGTTCTCGACAGTCGTGATCTGCCGTCCGCTGTTCAACGTTGTCCTGTAGAATTTCGCCAGAAGGCTGGTAACCTCCGCGATCTCATCCTGATTGGAGCGGATCGCTTTCCATTTTATACTGGACAGACAGTTATATAAAAAATGCGGATTGATTTTTGCCTGCAGTGCTTTCAACTCTTCCGCCCTCTTTTTCAAACCCAGCTGATACATCTCTTCCATCATCTGATTGATGCGGTTGCACATCTCCTGAAAGCTGTTCGTCACAATGCCAATCTCATCTGTACATTCGGTCGTCAACCGCATACCGTAATTTCCCTTGCTTACTTCCTCCGCATAATACTTCAACTGCAAAATACGGGAACTTAATATTCTGGAAATGATTCCAATCAAGACAAATATTACGAGCAGGCATATTCCTACCATCAGCCCCGTGGAAATATATATGGCGTACATCTGCACCGATATCTCATTTTTATCTACATAATAATACAGCTGCCACCCATTTAATAACTCATCTGATGCCACCAGCATATAATCTGATGTTTCTCTGAATCCGGATTCCTTATTTTCCCGTATTTCTCTCAAAACCCTTTCGTCCAGTTTCGCGTCCTCAAGACTTCTTTTTCCGATAATATTCTTTTTCTCATCCAGCAATGCCACTCCGTTATTTAAAAATCTCGACTGAAAGAGCGGCGCCAGAAAATTATCTGAGGCAAGCTCAATATTTATAACTCCTATCGGTTCCGAAGACCTGTTTGCGTCCAGAATAACTCTTGAAGCAAAAATCTGCTTATTTTGATATTCCCATCTGGTTCTGAAACTCTGCCGATGATCCCCATACCATCTGATTTCTTCCTCTGTGATCGGCGGCTGCAAAAACGAACCCACCGCATTCTCAATACGATCCGAATATATCTTAATATCCTTCAGGTTTTCATCACTGGTCTTGAAATACCAAAAGGCCGGTTCTACCGAATCATTTAACTCTTTTACCAGAGAATTTATATCCTTATCCGCCCCCTGCAGTTTTTCCCTGAATCCTGTATTATAAGACAGATATTTTATGTTGTCATTCTCACGCTGAATATTATTGTTCAGACTTGATGCAATAATGGAAACATTGTTTTTTATTGTATCTTCTGTCTGCTCCAGCAGATTCTGCCTTGATATCTGATAAGAATATATCCCGAGAACCAAAAGAGGTATCGCTACCAACAGCGCATAACTGAGTATTAATTTATTTCGGATAGACGCGTTTCCGTAATACCACCTTAAAAGTTTTTTCATAAATTTTCCCTGTATTGTTTGGGTGTAATCCCAAAATAATTTTTGAACAGTTTATTGAAATAGGACTGGTTTTCATAGCCGCAGCTTTTTGCCACCTGCATAATTTTCAGATTTCGATCTCCCAACATCTTTTTCGCTCTGTCCATCTTTTTGTCGGTAATATATTTCACAAGAGTCTGTCCTGTCTCCTTTTTAAATAAATAACTGACATAAGTCGGCGACAGATTTACTTTATCCGCCACATAGTCCAGGCTGATATCTTTTCTGTACTCCAGCTCCACCACATTTTTAATCTCGGAGATAATGCCGGATTTATCTTCCTTTAAACCGACCTGAATCAACAGCATATTTATGGCTTCTCCGTATTCTTTCAGCATTCCTCCCGGCTCTTTCAACTGGAATAATCTCTCGGCTCTGATAAGCAGTTCATCCAGATTTTCCGGCTTTGCTCTGTCACACAGGGCTTTAATTATGGAATACAGCATATTCTGGATATAAAGCCGGCTGATCTGTTCTGATTTTTCTATCGCGTTTATCAAATTTCCGCTCTCTTTTTCAATCAGCTCAGCATCCAGTATATCTATGGCTTCCATCAGTTCCCTGCTGACTATTTCAATATCTTTGACATAGTGCTCCGCATTTGTAAAATAATCATCTACAAAAATAATTTTTCCGTGATAACCAAAAATTTCATCCTGTATACATGCGATTCTTTTCTGCTGTGCCAACAGTTCTTCAACCGTATTGACTGTCCGGCTCACAATAACTACCGACTGATTATCCTTCGATACGCTATCTCGAATATCTCTGAATATTTTTTTAAGCTGCTCTGACAGTTCTTTTTTTTGCGGAAATTTTTTCCCCCCAAGTAAAAGATAAGCTTCATTGGGATAAAATTCTATATAATTTAATTCTTTTCCCAGATACATTTCTGCGCAGCGCATAAATTCGTCCTCATGCATATCAAAATAGCTGTCCATAAATTCAATATGGATGAGTATATAAGAATCATAACTCTCAAAAAGATATGTCTGGATATCCTTCATCTCAAATTCATTTATTTTAGAAAGTGTAAATGCTTTATATATAATATTGTGAAAATAATACTTGTCCTTTTCCTCCCTCTCCCTCCGCTCCTCCTTCTCCGCTGTTATCGTATGCAGCACATGATCCATCAATTTCTGAAACTCATCCAACTCAATAGGTTTTAAAAGATAGCTGACAGCATTCGCTTCCAAAGCCTGTTTTGCATAATCAAATTCTCCATAAGCGCTGAATATAATGATCTTTATATTGGAATCATATTCACAGACCAGCCGCGCCAGTTCAAGCCCGTCCATCACAGGCATTTTTACATCCGTAAAAAGAATATCCACATCATTATGATATATATAATTTAACGCCTCTCTCCCGTTAGCGGCATATGTAATCCTGAGAGGATATCCGTATTTTTCGATCAAATATGCTATACCTTCCCTCTCTTCTCTCTCATCATCCGCCAAAACAATCCTGAACATGATATCTACTCCTGTATTTTCTCTTATAGACAGTGTACCATTTCCTTAAAATTTTTACCAGATAATCCGGTAAATTCAAAACCCCCGCACTTATCAAAATGCGGGGGTAAATTTATTACAATATATAGTTTTCGGGAAACTTCACATTTTTGAAAAAATGTGAAGTAGCGTGAAAAATTGTCATAAACAATTTTTCACTTTACTCTGCAATATCAGCATACATGAAGTACCAGTAACCATATGCGGAATGCCACATACCTGTGATCTTACTGCTCTGCAGCCAGAAGTCATTGTAGTAAGCAACCGGCACGCAGCCTGCCTGATCCATCAGGATATCCTCTGCTTTGTGCAGTGCCTCGGAACGCTCTGCAGCGTCCAGAGTTGTTCTGGAGATATCCATAGCAGCGTCGTACTCAGCGTTGTTGAACTTACCGTCGTTGTTGCCGTTTGTGGAGTACAGCAGATCCAGCATGTTGGAAGGATCGGAGTAGTCGCCCACCCAGCCGTTACGGGATGCTTCGTAGTCGCCGTTACGTCTCATCGGTGTGAAGCTTGCCCACTCAACGATATCTACGTCGAGCGTGATACCAAGCTCAGCCCATGCCTGCTGCAGATACTCAGCAACCACTTTGTGGTAACCTGCATCGTTGGTGCTGTAGGTGATAGCCGGGAAACCTTCGCCGTCAGGATAACCTGCGTCCGCAAGGAGCTTCTTCGCCTCCTCCAGATTTGCCTCGTAGTTTGCCGTATCAATATAGGGCTGTCCGCCGTTTGCATTGTCGATAAACTCAGATCCGTCCGTATCGATCCAGCCCGGACCCATGAAGTTGGACGCCGGGGAATAAGTTCCCTGCATCAGGGTATTCGCCACATATTCGCGGTCGATCGCAAGGCTTAACGCTTTACGAACGTTAGCGTCGTCAAAAGGAGCTTTCTGTGTATTTAAGCTCAGGTAGTAAGTTCCGATGATCGGATCAACATAAAACTCAGGATTGCCTTCCAGGGAAGGGATCTCCTCTGTCGGAACGTCCTTGATGAAAAGAACTTCGCCTGTCTGGTATGCGCTGTAGGAAGCGTTAGCATCCTCGATCAGGTTGAACTTGATCGCATCCAGTTTAATAGCGTCCGCATTCCAGTAGTTGGGGTTCTTTGTGCACATAATATAAGAACCGGGAACCCACTCGGAAATGTAGAAAGAACCGTTGCAGACATAAGTGTCTGCATCTACTGCCCACGCATCGCCGTTCGCCTCTACTGTCGCCTGCTGTACAGGGCTCAGGGTAGCGAATGCCGCCAGGGAACCGAAGTAGGAACATGCAGATGTCAGATGTACTTCCAGTGTGGAATCATCTACTGCCACCACGTTCAGCTTTGTGATATCGCCTGCGATAGCATCCTCATAACCCTCTACCATGCTGAGAACTGTCTCTGCATAGGGAGCTGCCACGTTGGGATCGCAGACACGCTGCCAGCTGTATACGAAATCGTTTGCTGTCAGGTCGGAACCGTCGGACCATTTCAGGCCGTCTCTCAGATGGAATGTCCATGTCAGGCCATCCTCGGATACTTCCCAGCTCTCAGCCTGTCCAGGAGCAAGTTTGCCCTCCTCGTCAACTGTCAGAAGACACTCAAAAGTGTGTAAGATCATGTTACCGCCGTCAACCGCGCTGTTCAGTGCGGGATCCAGTGTCTCAGGGTTAGGTCCGATCTGTACGGAAAGAACCTTCTCACCTGTGGAAGCTGCCCCCCCGTCAGATTCTGCTGCAGTATCATCGCCGGATTCTGCTGTCTCACCGGCGCTCTCGCTCGGTGCCGCGGGTTCTTCAGTTGAAGAATTGCCACATGCCGTCACGCTGACAACCATAACCGCTGCCAGAAAAAGAGCTGCTACTCTTTTTTTCATAATGTTTCCTCCTTATTATTTATTATTAAAAAAGTGTATCACTTTTCAGTGTTACCATATTTCATAGCGTTTGTCAATCCTGTTTTTCAGTTTATTTTATCTATATTATGACAAGCCGCAAAATGATCCTTCTCAATTTCTTTCCACTCCGGCACCTTCTCCGCACATTCTGCGGTGGCATAAGGACACCTGGTACGGAATGTACAGCCAGAAGGAGGATTTAACGGACTCGGCACATCGCCCTCCAAAACAATACGATTGCTCTTTCTGGCCTGCTTCGGATCGGCGATCGGGATAGCCGAGATCAGACTCTTTGTGTAGGGGTGGAGCGGTCTGTCGATCAGCTTGTAGCTGTCCGCAAGTTCTACCATCCTGCCCAGATACATCACACCGATACGGTTTGATATATGTTTTACGGCCGAGAGATCATGGGCGATAAACAGGTAGGTCAGCCCCATCTGCTCCTGCAGGTCTTCAAACATATTGATAACCTGTGCCTGAATCGAAACGTCCAGCGCAGAGATCGGTTCATCACAGACAATAAACTCCGGATTTACCGCAAGCGCCCTGGCAATGCCGACACGCTGCCTCTGTCCGCCGGAAAACTCATGGGGATAACGGTTTGCATGTTCGGAGTTGAGCCCTACCCTTTCCAGCATGTGAATGATCATGTCATAGCGCTCTTTATCATCCTTTGCGAGTTTATGCACATCGATCGCTTCCCCTACGATATCACCCACCGTCATACGGGGATCAAGGCTTGCATAAGGATCCTGAAATACGATCTGCATCCGTTTCCGAAAAGGCAGCATATTTGGAAATTCCTTTTTATCCACATCAAAGACCGTTTCACCGTCAAATGTAAATTTTCCGCCCGTGGGATCGTAGAGCCGCAGCATCGTACGTCCCGTAGTTGTCTTTCCGCAGCCGGATTCTCCCACCAGTCCCAGGGTTTCCCCTTTATTGATAAAAAAGGAGACATCATCTACCGCGCGCACATATTTTTTTCTGCTGCCGAAACCGCCCGCAGGAAAATACTGACGAAGATGTTCTACTTCAATAAAATGTTCACTCATGGGATGCTCCTTTCTCCATTTCTTCTTTCTGGTTCAGCCAGCACTGTGTATAATGCACTTCCCCGAATTCCGTAACAGGCGGCATCTCACGGAGACAGATCTTCATCGCTTCATCACATCTTGGCGCGAAGGGACAGCCCTTCGGCGGATTCAGCATATCCACAGGCGTTCCCTCGATGGGTATAAGCCTCTCATGTTCTTTTGTATCCAGTCTCGGAATAGAACGGATCAACCCCTTTGTATACTGATGCTTCGGATGATAGAAGATATCGTCAGCCGTGCCATACTCTATGATTTTTCCGGCATACATAACCGCAATCCTCTCGCACATGCTTGCAACCACGCCCAGGTCATGGGTAATCATAATGATTGCCATGCCGAGTTTTTCTTTCAGTTCCATCATCAGTTCCAGAATCTGCGCCTGGATCGTCACATCCAGCGCCGTTGTCGGCTCATCCGCGATCAGGAGCTTTGGTTCACATGCAAGTGCGATGGCGATCATCACACGCTGCCGCATACCGCCGGACAATTCATGAGGATACTGTTTCAGACGTTTTTCAGGTTCATTGATACCTACCAGCTCAAGCAATTCCTTTGCCCGCTCTTTTGCCTCCTGTTTTGTCTTATCCGTGTGAAGACGGATCACTTCCATGATCTGATTGCCCACTGTATAAACCGGATTTAAGCTTGTCATAGGATCCTGGAAGATAATGGATATCTCATTACCGCGGATCTTACGCATCTCCTTCTCCGTCATATTTTCAATCTGATGTCCATTAAAATTAAGATTGCCGCCCAACAGTTTTCCGGGATGCGCTGTCAGCCCCATCAGAGAGTATGCGGTAACGGACTTACCCGATCCGCTCTCTCCTACGATACCCAGCACTTCTCCTTCTTTCAGATGGATGGAAACATCATTTAATGCCTTTACTTCTCCCGCGGGAGTAAAGAAAGAAAGCCGTTCATTTTTTATATCAACAAGATATTCCGCCATTTTTCACTTTCCTCCTTTTAATTTTTCAGCTTCGGATCGAATGCATCACGCAGGCCGTCACCAAACAGGTTAAAGCTCAGAATGATCAAACTGATCAGAATCGCCGGAATAAACAACAGATGCGGATAGGTACCCATACCGTTGATCGCATCGGATGCCAGGGAACCGAGGGAAGGAAGCGGCACTGCCACGCCCATACCCAGGAAGCTCAAAAAGCTCTCTGTAAAAATGGAGGACGGGATCTGCAGAGTCGTCGTCACGATCAATGTACCGATACAGTTGGTCAGCAGGTGCTTTTTAATGATCCTGCCGTTGCCAACACCCAGCGCCCTTGCCGCCGTGACATATTCACTCTCTTTTAATGTCAGTATCTGACTTCGCACCATTCTCGCCATACCAACCCAGTAGAGCAGTGCGAACACCAGGAAAATGCTGATCAGGTTACTTCCCACCACATTGATCCAGCTAAAGCCCGGCACCGTCGCAAGCCGGGTAAGAGGATCATCCAGCGCAAATTTTAACAGAACGATCAGAAGAATATCCGGAATCGTATAGATAATATCCACGATACGCATCATGATCAGATCCACCCAGCCGCCGAAAAACGCCGCCACAGAACCATAGATGGAACCGATGATCAGGATGATTCCTGTCGCGATCAGGCCGACCAGCAGGGAAATACGGCTTCCCATCATCACGCGGATCGCGTAGTCACGCCCCATCTTATCCGTCCCGAAAATATGGGGAAATACTTTCTCGCCGGCGTCGATCCTCTCCTGTTCTCCTGCCGAATATTCCATCGGTCCCAGATTGTTTGCTCCCTTGATCTGCTCCTTGTAGCTGTAGGGATAAAACATCGGAACGATAAAAGAAAAGATCATGACTAAAATAATAACGACCAGAGAGACCATCGCCACTTTATTTTTGCGCAGGCGCCGCATACCGTCCTTCCAGAAGCTCACGCTCTCACGCATGATGACCTGACTTTGTTTTTCTTCCTCCGTAGCGGGAATGAAATCTTCAGGTTTTAGTTTTAACTGAAAACTTAAAGCATTCTCTTTCATTTTATCATTGTGCCTTTCTACTTTATTTCAATTTTATCCGCGGATCGACGATCTTGTAAGCGATATCCACAAACACATTCATAATAATCACGAGGGTAGCTAAGAAGATCGTAGTTCCCATGATCATCGTGTAGTCACGCCCGTTGATCGCCTTGATAAACTCTCCGCCAAGTCCCGGAATAACGAAGATCTTCTCCACCACAAAACTTCCGGTGATTGTGTAGGCAAGCATCGGTCCCACGTAAGTGATGACCGGAAGGATCGCATTGCGCAGCGCATGTTTAAACAGGATAACACCGCCCGCAAGTCCCTTCGCCCGCGCTGTCCGCATATAATCCTGCCCCAACACATCCAGCATGGAAGAACGCATCAGTCTCATGATGTAAGCCGTGGGATAGAAAGAAAGCGCTGCCACCGGCATGATATAATGTTTTATACTGTCAAGCCCGATGGTCGGCAAAATCGCCAGTTTTACACCCAAAAAGTACATAAGCACCGTACAGATCACGAAACTCGGCACCGCGATACCACAGGTAGCCACCACGCTGATCAGCGAATCCGCAAATTTACCTCTCTTTAATGCTGCAATACACCCAAGCGGGATACCGAGAATCATAGAAACCAGAACACAGGAACCGCCAAGCCTTGCGGATACCGGAAATCTTGATGTAATGATAGATGTAACCGTACGCCCCCTCTGTTTTAAACTGTCACCAAAATCTCCCTTCAGGGCGTCTGTCATATAAGTAAAATATCTCTGTGACATCGGCTTATCCAGGCCGTACTTCGCCTCCAATGCAGCCGTCGCCTGGGGACTTATCGCTTTCTCTGACAGAAACGGACCACCCGGCACCATGTTCATCAGAAAGAAGGTCAGTGTTGCCACCGCCCAGATCGTCACGATCCCCAGAACAATTCTTTTAACGATGTACTTAAACATAGTTAAAACTCCTTTACTCTTAAAAAGATGTTATATTTATGACGTATATATACTTTATCACATTAATCTACGATAGCACAAAAATCAAACAATGTCCAATGTTTCGTAGGTTTTCCAGAAATTTTCTGCAAATTTTTACTATAAACGGAAAATGGCAGGCAGTTTTATTATGTAAATTTATGCAGAATTTTGGAGGATAACAAACGCTGCTTTTCAAAATATGGAGCAGTTGACCGTTCTTTTAAAAATATGTTATCGTTATAAGAGCGTTTGTTTCACTTTTATGGAAAGGCAAAGATTATCGTTATGAAGAACATTCTCATTATTGAAGACGATTCCGCTCTGACAGCGGGGCTCTGCAGAGCTCTCGCATCCGACGAATGTCGCTGCGCGGGATGCCGCTGTCTCCACGAGGCAAGATTACTCCTTAAGGACAATTCTTATGATCTTGTCGTTCTGGATGTAAATCTTCCGGACGGAAACGGCTTTGATTTTTTACAGGAAATAAAATGCGCCTGCTCTACTCCGGTCATCCTGCTGACCGCCAACGATATGGAAACCGATATTGTGACAGGACTGGAGCTTGGCGCCGAGGATTACATCACAAAACCTTTTTCCCTCGCTGTCCTGCGTGCCAGAGTAAACGCCGTCCTGCGCAGAAATCTTTCTGGAAAATCGGCATCTTTCTTTCAGATAAACAGTTATCTTTTTGATTTTGATAAAATGGAATTTTTCTGCGGGAATGAGAAGGTGGAACTGAGTAAAACGGAACAAAAACTTCTCCGTCTTTTGGTGGAGAATCCCGGCATCACGTTAAGCCGGGACAGACTGATCGATTCCGTATGGACCGACGGGGCGGAATATGTGGATGAAAATGCTCTCTCCGTGACAATAAAACGCCTCCGGGATAAGCTGAAGGCGCAGGAGAATATAAAAACGGTCTATGGCATCGGGTACGTCTGGAAAAATGAAGCGTACTGCTGACTTTTCACAAAAGTTCAGGGAGATTTTCAAATGAAAGAATTTGTTTTTATCATGTTGTTCCTGTGCACTATCCTGTCGCTTTTCGGCATTTTTCTTTATCATTGCCACACTCTGCGGATCATGCGCCGTCTGGAGGAAATGATAGACGCTGCCATCGACGGTTCTTTTTCAGAACATACCTTTGACGAAAGCAGGCTTTCCGCCCTGGAAAGCCGTTTTGCGAAATATCTGTCCGCGTCCGAGACTTCCTTCAAAAACACGACGATGGAAAAAGACAAAATAAAGACACTGATCTCCGATATCTCCCATCAGACGAAGACTCCTGTCTCCAACATTCTTTTGTATTCCGAACTGCTGGCCGAGCAGGATCTCCCGGAGGAATCGAGACAGTATATCTCCGCTCTCACCGTTCAGGCAGAAAAGCTGAAATTTCTGATTATCTCGCTGGTAAAACTTTCCCGTCTGGAGACAGGAATCCTCACTCTGTCTCCTCAAAAAACCCCCGTTCTCCCGATGTTGGAAAATCTCGCCGCCCAATACGCCCATCCGGCGAAAGAAAAGAGGCTCACTCTGTCCATCTCGGAACCGGAAAGCCTGTATAATCTGTCCGCCGTATTCGATGAAAAATGGACTGCGGAAGCTGTCGGCAACCTTATCGACAACGCCGTAAAGTATACAGAACAGGGCAAGATTACCATCTCTGTCATTCCCTACGAGATATTCCTCTGCATCCGGATCGGGGACACCGGCATTGGCATCCCTGAGCAGGAGCATACAAAGATATTTTCCCGCTTTTACCGTTCCGGATCTGTCCATGAAAAACCCGGTGTCGGCATCGGCCTCTTTCTTGCCAGGGAAATCGTCACACTGGAAGGCGGCTATATGAAGGTCTCCTCTAGGCCGGGAAAAGGTTCTGTCTTTTCCGTATATCTGCCATTATAATTTTTTTAATAAGAGTAGACATTTTTTATCGAATATGATATATTTTAGTTACGTTCAAAACCCGTCCGGCAGAATATACAGAAGTGTAAAGGAAACGGATCTTATCTGCTGCATATCTTATTTCTGTAAAAAGCAGTCAAAAAACTTATTTCAAATTATTCCGCATTTTTTGCATAGAAAGGAGATACCTCTATGACACTTACAAACGAAGATTTACTGGCTATTTCACAGGTTGTCGATACAAGACTTGAAAAAAGGCTGAAACCTATTGAAAAAGATATTAAAGAGTTAAAGGACGATGTCGCTGGTCTGAAAGTTGATATCATCGTTTTGAATGACAAAGTTCAGTCCTTAGACGACAAAGTTCAATCCTTAGACGACAAAGTTCAATCCTTAGACGACAAAGTTCAATCTCTGGAAGCAGGTCTTCACAATGTCAGGCTGTTTCAGGAAAACATTATATTGCCGCGTCTGAACACGATCGAATCCTGCTATACCGACACTTATCACAGATATCAAAGAGACTGTGATAGAATGGAAACAGTTTTTGACGATGTCGATCTGTTAAAAAAAGTAGTCGCCGAGCACAGCGAAAAACTTCAAAAATTAGCATGATCTACATTTTTTGCATATAATTTTCATTCTTTTTTATTTCTGAAAACAAATCTGCAAAACTTACAAAACTGTTATAATTTCTTTTCTTTTGGAAAGAATCTGGTAAGATTGTTATGAAAAAATAGTACTTAACATAAAAGAAAAGGAGACTATTTTTCTATGGCTATCTTGTCAACAACAAACCTCAAAAAAATTTACGGAAATGGCGAGAACGCGGTACATGCCCTCGACGGCGTAACTCTCTCTATTGAACCGGGAGAGTTTACAGCGATTATCGGCACTTCCGGCAGCGGTAAATCCACACTTCTGCATATGCTGGGAGGGCTGGACAGACCTACTTCGGGCAGCGTAACCGTGGATGGAAAAGATATCTTTTCTCTAAAAGACGAAGCTCTGACCATATTCAGACGGCGTAAGATCGGTTTTGTATTCCAGAATTACAATCTGGTACCGGTGTTAAATGTTTACGAAAACATTGTGCTGCCGATCCAGTTGGACGGCAATGAACCGGACGCTGCTTACATCGACAATATCATCGAGACACTGGGGCTTTCCGAAAAGCTCTCCAATCTTCCTAATAACCTCTCCGGCGGTCAGCAGCAGAGAGTGGCAATCGCCAGAGCCATCGCCTCCAAACCAGCTATCATTTTAGCGGATGAACCCACCGGCAATCTGGACAGCAAGACTTCCCAGGATGTTCTCGGCCTGTTAAAGCTGACCAGCAAGAAATTCTCCCAGACTATCGTTATGATCACCCACAATGAGGAGATCGCCCAGCTCGCCGACCGGATCATCCGCATTGAGGACGGCAAAATCGTAACCAGAGAGAATATGTGAGAGGAGGCGTACCAATGAGAGTAGCAAACAGAAAATGTATCTACAGGCTTGCCTTTAAAAATCTGCAGGCTGCAAAACTCCGCAACCTGATCACAGTCCTTGCCGTGGCCCTGACCACAATCCTCTTTACAACGCTTTTTACGATCGCTCTGTCCATGGTGGAAAATTTTCAGCAGAGCAATTTCAGGCAGGTGGGCACTTACGCCCACGGAATTTTTAAGGAGCTTACAAAAGAACAGTTTGATGAACTGAAGGACGACCCCCTTATTAAGGAATGGGGACTGCGCCGCATAGCAGGTCTGGCGACAGACGACGTCTTCAATAAATCCCAGGTGGAAGTCAGCTATATGGACGAAAATTACGCAAAATTCGGCTTTACTACCCCCGCTGTGGGACATCTTCCCGAGGAGGGAACCAACCAGGCGGCAACAGATCTGAAATTATTATCGTTGCTCGGAGTGGAGCCTGAACTTGGAAACGAATTCACCGTCACTATCGATGTGGACGGCACCGAGACGACGGAAACCTTCACCCTCTGCGGCTACTGGGAGTATGATGAAGTCACGGTGGCAAACCATATCGTCATGGCGGAAAGCCGTCTGGATGAGATTCTCGAAAAATGCAACAATCAGAATCGCAACGGCAGAACCGGATCTTATCAGCTCAATGTCATGTTCCGGAACGCCTCTTCCATTGAAAACGACTTAAAAACTGTTCTGAAAAAACATGGATTTCAAAATGATGAAGTGGGAAAAGACAATTATATCAAACTCGGCATCAACTGGGGTTATGTGGGAGCGCAGCTTTTTGATTCCATAGATTTTTCCGTTATCCTTGGCATCATAGTGGTGGTCATTCTGATCATTTTCACCGGATATCTGATCATTTACAATATTTTTCAGATCTCGGTAGCGGGAGACATCCGCCATTACGGTCTTTTAAAGACCATCGGTACAACAGGAAAACAAATCAAAAAGATCGTGAGAATTCAATCTCTGCTGCTCTCGGGGATCGGTATCCCCATAGGGCTCCTTCTCGGCTATGGAACCGGCGTGCTTCTTGCACCTGTCGTCATAGGAGCGGTATCGAACAACGACAGCATTTATTACGCCTCCGTTTCCGCAAATCCGGCTATCTTTATCGGTGCGGCACTCTTTTCTGTCATCACAGTGCTGATTTCCTGCAGGAAGCCGAGCAAAATGGCGGGAAAAGTCTCTCCGATCGAAGCGTTGCGCTACACGGAGTCGGACAGTCTCTCTAAAAAGAGAAAGGTTAAAAAAGTATCAAGAAAAGGGATTTCCATTTTTTCCATGGCATTTGCCAATATGGGCAGAAACCGAAAAAAAACATTTGTCACAGTATTATCTATGTCCCTGTCCATCGTACTTTTCACTCTGACGGTCATCCTGTCAAACGGTTTCAGCATGGAAAAATATCTAAGTAATATGATCAGCACGGATTTTATCGTCGCGGATGCCAGCTATTTCAATGTGAGGATGCACTGGGGAGACAGGACGCCTGTGTCGGACGATATCGTCGCACTGTTAGAAAATATGGACGGTATCACAGGTGCTGGAAAAACTTATGGGGAAGCAGATTTTTTTGTCTACGATTTTATTGAGGAAGATTATATCAGAAGCGGCCATCTGTCGAGATATTACAGTGCAGAAGATATTGAGCACTACATCAGTTCCATGCCAAGAGAAGGAAACCAGATTTTAAACGAGATAGACATCTATGGAATGGATGAGTTCTGTCTGGACGAACTGAAAGTGTGGGATGGAGATATCTCCCGCCTGAAAACCGAAGAAAATGTGATAGCCGCCGTCTATTTCGAGGACGACTACGGCAATATGGAAGACTGGACGAACTGGGCGAAAGTCGGCGACACGGTTAAGATCCGATACAGCAGGGAGACCGAATATTATGATACACAGACAGGAGAAATATACGAGGCGGACAATTTAGACAGCCTGCCCGCAACCGCTTCCATATCCAAGCGCCCCAAGGAAGGGACATTTAAGGACATGGAATACGAGGTCGCCGCTGTCGTCTCCATACCAACCAGCCTGAATTATCGCTTCTACGCCAATGAGCAGTTTGTCCTAAACTCCGAGCAGTTCATCAGAGATACCGGGACTTCCGTGCCGATGTACTATACCTTTGATATGGTGGACGATGAGGCCGTCAAACAGGACATGGAACATTTTATGGCAGACTATACGAACAATGTGGATCCCTCTCTGGACTATGAGAGCCGTTATACTTACGCTGGGGAATTTGAATCCTTCCGCAATATGTTTCTGCTGATGGGAAGCATTCTGAGCTTTATCGTGGGACTGATCGGCATTCTGAACTTCTTAAACGCTGTTCTCACCGGCATTATCACCCGCCACAGGGAATTTGCCATGCTGCAGTCCATCGGTATGACCGGAAAACAGTTAAAAAAGATGCTGGTACTGGAAGGACTTTACTATACTCTGGGTTCCGTTGTCATCTCCTTTATTCTGGCGGTCACAATAAGCCCCTCCGCCGCGAATGTGGTAGAGAATATGTTCTGGTTTTTTGAGTACCATTTCATGATAACGCCCCTCTTTATCACAGTACCGATCTTCACACTGCTCGGCATCCTGCTGCCGTTGATCAGCTATCGGTTTTTGGCGAAGAAGTCCATCGTGGAAAGGCTGCGGGAAACGGAGTAAAATTTTATGACATGAAAACAGGCAGTTGCTTTATATGGTAACTGCCTGCCATTTCTCGACAATAAAAGATTTAAAAATAGTATGTCTTTATCTGCTCTTAATCAGTTTTTCCACTTCTTCCCTTCCGGGCATCACTCTCAGAGCACCTTTCCTCGTAGTGATGATCGAAGCAGCTCCGTTGGCAAAAGTCAACATATCTCTCAGATCATCTTCCGACAGATTATTCAGTCCCTTATCCAGTATATAATTCAACACACATCCGCCAAAGGTATCTCCGGCACCTGTTGTCTCGATCGTATTCTCCTGCAGGAAAGGCATAACCTCCACCATGATCTCTTCTCCGCCGCCCGGTTTTTTATAATATGCCCTGCTGCCTTCTCTTCCGAGGGAAACCAGAATAAGAGGAATATCATTTTCTTCCCTGATCTTCTTTACTCCTGCTGTATAATCTTCCTCCCCTGTCAGCCACTGGATCTCATTATCCGAAATTTTCAGAACATCACACTTTGTAAGCCCATAAAGTACCTGCTCCTTCGCGTCATCCAGACTGTTCCAGAGAGGCTCCCGCAGATTCGGATCAAAAGAGATAATCGCTCCCGCTTTTTTTGCCTCATCGATTCCAAACTTTGTCGCTTCCCTCACCTCGGGATGAGTCATGGAGAGTGTACCAAAATGGAAAATCGTTGTATCCTGCAGCAGTGATACATCCACTTCCTCTTTTTTCAGCATCATATCCGCACCGGGATTCCTGTAGAACGAGAAATCTCTGTCTCCATCCTCAAAAGTCTGCACAAAGGCGAGCGTTGTCCGGGCTTCCTTATCGATGATCAGATTACCCGTATCGATTCCCACTTCATCCAGTACTTTTTTCAGCTTATGACCGAAAATATCATCGCCGACTTTTCCGATAAATCCTACTTTACGGCCCAGTTTATTCAGCATTGCAAGCACATTGCAGGGGGCTCCTCCCGGATTTGCCTCGAACAGCGTATTTCCCTGACCGGACACGCCGTTGTCTGTCATATCGATCAGCAATTCTCCAAGTGCGATCACATCAAATTTTTTACCCATTCCTCTTTCCCTCCTTATTTTTATTTTTCGGAATTTTCTTCCTCTTCAACTTCCTCGCGTACTTTCGCTATCTTGGCTACTTTTACACCCTTCTCCAGATTGATCAACTTCACACCGGAGGTAATTCTTCCCAGAACGGAAACATCGCTCATTCTGATCTGAATGATAATGCCTTCCGTTGTGATCATCATTATCTCATGCTCTTCGTTCACAGCCTTCACGCCGACCACATTGCCGGTCTTTTCTACGATCTTATAACATTTTATTCCCTTACCGCCGCGACGCTGTACCGTAAACTCATTGATATTAGTCCGTTTCCCCATACCGTTCTCGGAGACGATCAGCAGTTCATCTCCCTGTGTGTTGAGCTGCATGCCGATCACCTCATCTCTGTCGGCAAGATTCATACCGATCACACCCATAGAACTTCTGCCGGTTCCCCTGACATCGGTCTCTTTAAAACGGATGCACATACCAAATTTTGTCACAAGAAGAATGTCGGTATCTTTGTTGGTTGTCTTGACTTCGATCAGTTCATCGTCATCCCGCAGATTGATGGCTATCAATCCGTTTTTCCGCACATTGCTGTATTCTACAATGGATGTCTTTTTCACGATACCTTTCTTTGTCACCATAAACAGATTCTGGTCGTCATCGTAGGTCATAACAGGAATCATAGCGGAAATCTTTTCCCCGGGGTTCAGCTGCAGCAGATTAATGATCGCCGTCCCCCTCGCTGTTCTGCCGGCTTCCGGAATCTCGTAAGCTTTCATCCGGTAGACCCTGCCCATATTGGTGAAGAACATCACATATTGATGGGTATCCATCATAAGAAGATCTTCAATATAATCCTCCTCGATAGTGGTCATTCCTTTGATGCCTTTTCCGCCTCTGTTCTGCGTTTTAAAGTTATCCACTGTCATGCGCTTGATATAGCCGAGACTCGTCATCGCAATGACTGTATTTCCCCTGGGGATGAGATCCTCCATATTGATATCGTATACGTCATATCCGATCTTACTTCTCCTGTCATCTCCGTACTTATCGGCTATCACCTGGATCTCCGTCCTGATCACACCGAGAAGCAGTTTTTCATCGGCAAGTATGGCTTTCAATTCCTTAATTTTTGCCATCAGCTCTCTATGTTCGTTCTCCAGCTTTTCCCGCTCCAGACCTGTCAGAGCGCGCAGTCTCATATCTACGATCGCCTGCGCCTGTACATCGGTAAACTCAAATCTTTCTATCAGATTCAACTTCGCTTCCGCGGTGGAAGCGCTGGCACGGATAATGCGAATCACTTCATCGATGTGATCCAAAGCTTTCAAAAGTCCCTGCAAGATATGATCCCGCTCCTCCGCCTTGTTCAGGTCATATTTTGTTCTTCTCGTCACGACGTCTTTCTGGTGCTCCAGATAATAATTTAACATATCCAGAAGATTCATAACTTTGGGCTGATTATCCACAAGGGCGAGCATAATCACACCGAAGGAATCCTGCAGCTGAGTATGTTTGTAAAGCTGATTCAAAACGACATTGGCATTCGCATCTTTTCTCAGCTCTATCACAATTCTCATACCTTCCCTGCTGGACTCGTCCCGCAGGTCTGTGATACCTTCGATCTTTTTGTTTTTGACAAGATCGGCAATCTTCAACACCAGATTCGCCTTGTTTACCATATAGGGGAGTTCCGATACCACGATACGGGTTTTTCCATTGCTCATGGTTTCCATATCTGTCACGGCGCGCACCCTCACTTTTCCTCTTCCTGTGCGGTAAGCCTCCTCGCTCCCCCTTGTGCCCAGGATCACGCCGCCGGTAGGGAAATCCGGTGCTTTCACAAGCTGCAGGATCTCATCTATGTCGGTCTTTCTGTCCTCGTTCACCTGGTTGTCAATGATCCTCACCACAGCACCCACGATTTCCCGCAGATTGTGGGGAGGTATATTTGTCGCCATACCGACTGCGATACCGGAAGTACCATTAACCAGAAGATTCGGATAACGGCTGGGAAGCACCACAGGTTCCTTCTCGGTATTGTCAAAGTTCGGCACAAAATCCACAGTATTTTTATTGATATCCGCCAACAGTTCCATGGAAATTTTAGACAGCCTCGCCTCCGTATAACGCATGGCGGCAGCGCCGTCTCCGTCCATAGAACCAAAGTTTCCGTGTCCATCCACAAGAGGATATCTTGTAGACCAGTCCTGAGCCATATTGACCAGAGCTCCGTAGATAGAACTGTCCCCGTGAGGATGATATTTACCCATCGTATCGCCGACGATACGGGCACTTTTTCTGTGCGGTTTATCAGGTCCGTTGTTCAATTCAATCATAGAATAAAGCACGCGCCTCTGCACTGGCTTTAATCCATCCTTTACATCGGGAAGCGCGCGAGCTGCGATAACGCTCATCGCGTAATCGATGTAGGAATCTTCCATTTTTTTCTTCAGGTCAACTTCTTCTATTTTGTCAAAATCGAAGATCTTGTCATCCATATTTCCTCTCATTCTGCCGTTCTCAAACGACGCTGAAACCCACTATTGTTCCAAAGCCTGCAAAGATCAGATATCCAGATTCTTCACAAACTTCGCATTTTCCTCGATAAACAGACGCCTCGGTTCCACCTTATCGCCCATCAGCGTATTGAACGTCAGATCGATCTCCGCCTCGTTCTCCTCATCCATATTGACACGAAGCAAAATTCTTCTCTCCGGATCCATGGTGGTCTCCCAGAGCTGTTCCGCATCCATCTCTCCAAGACCTTTATAGCGCTGGATCTTATTACTCTGATCCCTTCCCACCTCGTTCAGTATTTTGTTCAACTCGTCATCGCTGTAGGCATACCATATCTTATTTCCCTTCTCCAGTTTGTACAGAGGAGGTTTTGCGAGATATACATGTCCCTGCTTGATCAGCTCCGGCATAAACCGGTAGATAAAAGTCAACATCAACGTCGCTATATGAGCGCCGTCCACATCCGCATCAGTCATAATGATAATCTTATCATAGCGAAGCTTTGTGATATCAAAATCCTCGTGAATACCTGTGCCGAAAGCGGTTATCATGGACTTGATCTCCTCATTTCCATAAATTCGGTCAAGTCTCGCCTTCTCCACATTCAGAATCTTACCGCGCAGCGGCAGGATCGCCTGAGTAGCTCTGCTTCTGGCAGTTTTTGCGGAACCGCCCGCCGAATCTCCCTCCACGATATATATCTCACAGTTTTTAGGATCTTTATCGGAACAGTCCGCCAACTTTCCCGGCAGAGTACTCCACTCCAAAGCTGTCTTACGCCTGGTCAGATCTCTCGCCTTTCTGGCAGCTTCCCTCGCCCTCTGTGCCATAATGGATTTTTCACATATCACTTTCGCCACAAAAGGATTTTGTTCCAGAAAATAGGTGAGCTGCTCACTGACAATACTGTCCACCGCTCCCCTGGCTTCTGAATTGCCGAGTTTTTGTTTTGTCTGTCCCTCAAACTGAGGATCTTCTATTTTTACACTGATAATAGCTGTAAGCCCTTCCCTGATATCCTCACCGGAAAGATTCTGCTCCGAATCCTTTAAAAGTTTTGCACTTCTGGCATAATCATTCATGGTCTTTGTCAGAGCATTTCTGAAACCTACCAGATGTGTTCCTCCTTCCGGTGTATTGATATTGTTGACAAAAGTATAAACACTCTCATTATAGGCATCGTTGTGCTGCATCGCCACTTCCACATAGACACCGTTCTTTTTTCCCTCAAAATACATAATATCGTTATACAGGGAATCCTTACTGTTGTTCAAATACTGAACAAATTCTTTGATACCGCCCTCATAATGAAATTCTCTTGTCTTTTCCGGCTCTTCCCGCTTATCCGTAAGTCTGATTCTCAGAGCTTTTGTAAGAAAAGCGGTCTCCCTGAGTCTCGTCTTCAAAATATCAAAATCATAAACCGTGTCTTCAAAAATGGAACCATCCGGCTTGAAAGTAACTTTTGTACCTGTCTTATTTATATCACATTCCCCTGTGACTTTCAGGGGATAACACACTTTTCCTCTCTCATATCGCTGCTTATATACTTTTCCCTCGCTGCATATCTCCACCTCAAGCCAGTCAGAGAGCGCATTTACAACGGAGGCGCCCACACCGTGAAGTCCGCCGGATACCTTGTATCCTCCTCCGCCGAATTTTCCACCGGCATGCAGGATCGTAAATACCACTTCCACAGCCGGTATTCCCGCTTTATGATTGATACCGACAGGAATGCCACGTCCGTTATCGACAACTGTAACAGAATTATCTTCATTGATAAAAACATCTATCACACTGCAAAACCCGGCCAACGCCTCATCAACAGAATTATCCACTATCTCATAGACAAGATGATGAAGTCCTCTCAAAGAAGTGGTTCCTATATACATTCCCGGCCGTTTTCTCACCGCTTCAAGACCCTCCAGAATTTGGATCTGGTCAGCGCCATATTCTTCCTGCTTTTTTTCAATGCCCATCTAAAATGTCCTTTCTCAACTCTCTATAGCTCCATTTACCACTTTAAATACTTTGTTAATTTCAAAACGATTCTTCACAAACTCGTCAAGCCCCGTACAGGTTATGATCGTCTGAATATCTCCGATACTGTTCAACAGATAATTTTGTCTGTTGCTGTCGAGTTCCGACAACACATCGTCGAGAAGCAATACCGGCGTATCTTTTATCGACTTTTTCACGAGCTCTATCTCCGATAATTTCAGAGAAAGAGCCGCTGTCCTCTGCTGTCCCTGGGATCCAAACTTACGGATATCCACATCGTTTACTATAAAAATTATATCATCTCTGTGAGGACCTACTGTGGTCTGCTTTAAAATAATATCTTTTTCCCTGTTTTTCTTCAATCTTTCTTCCAGATCATCTATCTCCGCATTCTTTTCATAGACTATCTTAATTTTTTCTTTTCCGCCGGACAGCTTTGCGTGCAGCTCGCCTATAATTTCAGAGAGCTGATCTATAAAAATCTCACGCCTCTCAATCAGTTTACTTCCGAAAGAAGCGAGCTGAGAATCCCAGATGGAAAGAGTTTCCTTTAAACTCGGATTTAGATGAAGATCCTTCAATAATTTATTTCTCTGATTTATAATTTTATTATAATGATTCAAATTATACAGATAAAAGGCATCCAGCTGACACAGCTCCATATCTATGAAACGTCTTCTCTCGGAAGGGCCATTCTTGATAATACTCATATCTTCCGGAGAAAAAAACACAACATTCAAAAGTCCCATCAGCTCAGCCGCTTTTTTTATCCTCTGGGAATCTATCGCGATACCTTTCGTCTTCCCTTTTCTCAAATGCATATCTATCTGTCTTGTTATTTCTTCCCTGTACAGACAGCTCCTGATATGCGCCTCATCGCATCCGAACTGAATAATATCCTGATCTTTGCTTCCCTTGTGGGATTTCGTGGTAGCTGTCATAAAAATAGCTTCCAGAATATTTGTCTTTCCCTGGGCATTGTCACCGTAAAAAATATTGGTGCCGCTGTCAAAATAGATCTCCAAAGCGTTATAATTTCTGAAATTTAGAAGTTCCAGATATTTAATAATCATAAATAATTGTTTTCCTGCTTTTCCTTTTTTATTATAAACTCTTTTCCGCCATAGGAAAAGATATCGTCCCTGTAGAGTTTTCTCCCACGACGCGTCTCCGTCTCATCATTTACTTTCACTTTTCCATCCTGAATCAAAAATTTTGCATCTATACCGGAATCTGCTTCCCCGGAGAGCTTCAACGCCTGTCCCAGTTTTATAAATTCATCTTTTATTTTTATTTCTTTCATCTCAAAAGCCTCTCAATCCATCAAAACATCCTATGAGACTGTCGTAAAGTTGACCGGCAGGATCATATAGACATAGCTGTCCTCAGAATCTTTGATAAAGCAGGGAGCTTTCGGATTGACAAGATAAATATCCACTTCCTCCTCATCGATAACCCGCAGAGCATCAATCAAAAACTTCGGATTAAAACCGATCATCAGATCCTTACCATTCTTGCTGATATCGATCTCCTCCCGCATGCTGCCCAGCGTAGAATTAATTTTTAACTCCATATTTTCATCTGTGATATTGATGATGATAGGTTTCTTATCCCCCTCTTTCACAAGAACGGTAGCCCGCCCGATGCCGTCGAGGAATTTCCGCTTATTCACTGTCACTTTCGTCTCATAATCTGAGGAAAGCATCTGATCGATATTAAAATAGTCGCCCTCTATCAATCTGGAAACCACAGTCGTATTATCAAACTCAAACACGATATGTTTATTCGTAAAGAAAATAACCACATCTTTGTCCGTTTCACCCGGCAATATCTTACTTATCTCATTCAATGTCTTTCCCGGGACAACCACCTTTTTCCTTGGATAGGCATTTTTCAGGTAAACTTTTCTGATGGAAATACGATGGCCATCCAGAGAAGCGACTCTGAGTTTATCTTCGTTGATCTCAAACAGCTCACCTGTCATCAGTTTGTTCGTGTCGTTGTCAGCGATCGAAAAGAGCGTCTGGCGGATCAGCTCACGCAGCGTAAACTGAGATAAGATAATGGAATCCAGTTTTTCAATACCCGGAAGATTGGAAAAATCTTCTCCCGATTTTCCAACGATCTTATAATTTGCCTTCTCACATCTCAATATTGTCTCATAGGAAGAATTTGTTTCTATTGTAATTTCGTCGCCGGTAAAACTTCGTACAATATCGAGAAACGTCTTGGCGTCCAACGCAACTGTTCCCGGTTCAATAATATCGCCTTCCACTATCGTCTCAATCCCAAGTTCCATATCGTTCGCTGTCAATCTTATCTCTTTGGAGGCATTCACCAGAATGCACTGCAAAATAGACATCGTCGTTTTATTTGGGACAGCTTTTGACACTGTCTGAACACCGTTTAAAAGATTTGATTTGGAACATACTAATTTCATCTGTGCATAATCCTTTCTTTTGAATTTCGTGTTATGTGGTTATCTGGTCGTCTGACAATAACTATATATATACAATGAATTTCATAATACATCTTAGTAAAGGATGTTGAAATGTTCATAAGTCAAAAATGTTGCGTTGATAAGCCTTAAAAGGAAAAGAATAAACCCATGGATAACGACGGAAAAACTTTGGATAAACTGCCTGTTATACACTTTTTCTTTTTCTGATGCCAAAACTTTTTAGATAACTTAACGATGAATTTTTAAGTTGTACACAGGGGATGTCTATAAAATTGTGGAAATATCAGGAGGGGCTTAAAATGTTTTTTATGATGTTGATCCTGTTTTTCAGCTCCTCATTGTATTCTATTTCCTCTTCTATCTTTTTGATGCCGTGGATGATCGTAGTGTGATCTTTTTTTCCGATGGTTTTTGCTATACTGGTGAGCGGAGTATCTATCAGTTCTCTGCAAAGGTACATGTAGACCTGTCTCGGCATGACAAACTCAGCGTTTCTTTTTTTAGATCGGATATCATCAGGTGAAACTTCAAAATGTTCCGCTACAATATTGATGATGAGATCTGTTGTGATCTCTTTTGATGCGGAGGGATATATAATATCCTTCAGGGCATCTTTTGCATGATCCATGGTCAGCTCATCGAGAGGTATTTTGTTGATCTTGGAGAAAGCGATTATCTTGTTGAAAGCTCCCTCCAGTTCTCTGATATTTGACTGGATATTGTTGGCGATGTATTCAAAGATAGCGTTGTCTATCTTTCTTTCATAAATCTCGGCATTCTTGCGCAGAATTGCCACTTTTGTCTCGTAATCGGGGGACTGGATGTCCGCGATGAGCCCCCACTCAAAACGGGATCGGAAACGCTCCTCCAGGGTTTCCATTTCTTTCGGAGGTTTATCGGAGGAGAGCACAATCTGTTTACCGGCTCCGTGGAGCACATTGAAAGTGTGAAAAAATTCTTCCTGGGTGCTCTCTTTTCCGATGATGAACTGTACATCGTCGATCATCAGTACATCGACAGTTCTGTATTTTTCCCTCAGTTTTGTCATCGTTGCGGCGTTGCCGCTTCGGATGGATTCGATCACTTCGTTTGTAAATTGTTCTGAAGTGACGTAGAGAACTTTCATTTCGGAATTCTGTTCCAGTATGAACCGACCGATGGAATGCATCAGGTGGGTTTTGCCGAGTCCGGCGCCGCCGTAGATAAACAGCGGATTGTATGCGCCGCCCGGGGTTTCCGCGACAGCAAGTGCTGCGGAATGTGCGAACTTATTGTTGTTTCCCACGACAAATGTGTCGAATGTATATTTCGGATTTAAATTTGCTCTGTCATAGATAATATTGTAGGTGGACAGTTTGCTCTTATCCTTTTTATCGTTTTCATCTTCAATATCTTTTTCCAGTATAAAAGAGACGGTATAGTTTTTATCCATCATCTCCGTGATCGTAACCTGGAAAAAACTTGTGTATTTATTGGAGATGTAGTTGATGGCGTGGGCCTGGTCTATCGGAATAATGATAAGTACATTATCGCCGTCCACTTTATAAAATTTCAGGGGTTCTATCCATGTGGAATAGGAGATATTGGATAATTCATATTCTTTTCTTATTGTTTCTTTAATTAAATTCCATTTTTCACGGATGGGATCCGATAAAATACTTTCCATTATTATCCCCGTTTCTGTGTCTGCTTTTTAAAAGAGCGTTGAGCTCTATTATAATATAAAACAGTCGTTTTTTCAAATTATTTATACACATTTTATTGTAGCACAAAAGATTTGAAAGTAGCAATGTGTTTGTGGATAAGTCGGTCTAAATAAAGAGATATTTTGTAATAATAGGGATAAATAGTGCGAAAAGTATGAATTAATTATAAAAAAGAGTATGGAAAAGATAATTTTAATAATATTATCCACAACTTATCCACATTTTGTGGATATATTTATATAAAATGAGTTATCCACATTTTCAAATAATCATCTTGACGAAAAAGGTAATTACTTATATAATGAAAAACGATATTTTCCACGGACAGCCGCTTTTTATGCGGTAATGCGAGCAGAAAGCAAATTGTTTGAATATTTATTATTTTGATAAGGAGGTGTATAGAATATGAAAATGACATTTCAACCGAAAAAAAGACAGAGATCTAAAGTTCATGGCTTTAGAGCGAGAATGAGCACTCCGGGCGGAAGAAAGGTTTTGGCTGCCAGAAGGAGAAAAGGAAGAAAAAGATTATCTGCATAAGGTATTTACATGGGCCACAAAATGGATTTGTGGCCTGTTTCTTTAAAACAAAGTTGGAAATGGTAAATAATAATGGAATTTTCGACATCATTAAAGAAAAATGAAGACTTCCGGTATGTTTATAGAAATGGAAAAGTGAAAGCGAATCGTTATCTCGTTATGTATGTTGTGGAAAATAATCAGACTATAAACAGACTGGGCATTTCTGCCAGTAAAAAGATAGGGAACAGCGTGGTAAGGCATCATTTTTACAGACTGGTAAGAGAAAGTTATCGACTACATGAAAAAATATTTAATAGTGGTTTAGATATTGTAGTCGTTGCAAAAAAGAGTGCGGCCGATGTAGGTTTTAAGGAGATCGAGAGCGCACTGTTACATCTTGGAAAGCTGCATCATATATGTAAAGTTTAAGAGGAAAGGTGCAGAAAAATCGTTATTACTATGAAAAGTATTATGATTTGGCTAATAAAAATTTATAGAAAATATTTATCTCCTCTGAAGAGTACAAGATGCCCTTATTTTCCCACCTGTTCGGAATATGGTCTTGAGGCGGTGGAAAAGTACGGCGTGTTTAAAGGGGGGATGCTGGCTTTATGGAGAATTTTGAGATGTAATCCTTTTTCCAAGGGAGGATATGATCCGGTTCCATGACGCGTAAAGCCGGAAAAATGAGGAGGCTAAATGTCTAATATTTTATTAACACAATATCAGGGTATGTTTATAGGTCCGATTGCGAAAATACTCGGTTATCTGATGGAAGGCATATTTTATGTGCTGGATATGATAGGAATTCATAATTCCGGCCTTTCCATCATCTTGTTTACCATTGTCATTTATCTGTGTTTGACGCCGCTCACCTATAAGCAGCAGAAGTTTTCTAAACTTCAGGCAAAGATGAGCCCTGAAATTCAGGCCATTCAGGCAAAGTACAAAAATAAAAAAGATAATGATTCCATGATGGCTATGAATCAGGAGACGCAGGCGGTTTATGCCAAGTACGGTGTCTCCGCTTCGGGAAGCTGTATTCAGCTTATTATCCAGATGCCTATTCTGCTCGCTTTGTACCGTGTCATAAATGTGATTCCCGCTTATGTTGCATCGGTAAAAGAAGTATTTTTTCCCTTTGTGGACAAACTGATCGCTCAGAAAGGCAGCGCGGAGTTTATTCAGAATTTTGCAAATGCGGGTATGTACGCAAAGCAGTTTGAAAATGAGAATTTTATCGGCGGTGTGACGAGTTATATTCAGAATACTTATATCGATGTGCTAAACAGAGCGAGTACGGCGGACTGGCTCAGCTTAAAGACGCAGTATCCGTCCCTCTCCTCCGATGTGGATATGACTCTGTCTGCTCTCGACAGGTACAATAACTTTTTGGGTTTGAATATATCGAACTCTCCTTCCTTTATTATTAAGGATGCTTTTTCAAACGGCGCCTATCTTCTCGTGATCGGTGCAATACTGATCCCTGTTCTGGCAGCTGCCACACAGTGGATCAATACAAAGCTGATGCCGACACAGGCGAACAGCGGAAATGAACAGGCTGATCAGATGGCCGCTCAGATGAAGATGATGAATACGATGATGCCGCTGATGTCCGCGGTTTTCTGTTTCACGCTCCCTGCAGGTATGGGTATCTACTGGATAGCCGGTGCGGTGATCCGAAGCATTCAGCAGGTTATTCTCAATAAGCATATTGATAAGATGGATATCAATGCCGTGATTGAGAAGAACAAAGATAAAGCGGCAAAGAAGATGGAGAAGAAAAAAGTCCAGACAGAGAAAATGCAGCAGTATGCAAACATAAACACTAGAAGTATCAATGTGAATAAGACTTCGGGAATCAGTGAAGAAGAGAGAGAAGCCGCATTGAAAAAGGCAAACGAGTATTACAATAAAAATGCGAAACCCGGTTCCATGGCGGCAAAGGCTAATATGGTGAGGGAATACAATGAAAAGAATACCAGAAAATAATTGTTGGGGGAATAAGAAATGGAATTTGTTGAATTTTCTGCAAAGACAGTGAATGATGCTATTATTGAAGCCTGTCAGAAATTTACGGTAGCGAGCGATAAGCTGGAATATGAAGTGCTGGAGGAAGGTTCCTCAGGATTTTTGGGTATCGGTTCAAAGCCTGCTGTCATCAGAGCGAGAGTAAAATCTTCTGTGGCGGATACGGCGAAGGAATTTTTAAACAGTGTATTTGAAGCGATGAATATGATTGTTGTCTCCGATGTGAAATACGATGAGGACGAGAGAACGATGGATATCGAATTGAGCGGTGACGAGATGGGAGTCCTGATCGGAAAGAGAGGACAGACTCTGGATTCTCTGCAGTATCTGGTATCTCTTGTCGTAAATAAGGATACGGAGGATTATATCAGAGTCAAGGTGGATACCGAGAATTACAGACAGAGAAGAAAAGAGACTCTGGAAAATCTCGCCAAGAATATTTCTTTTAAAGTAAAGAGAACAAAGAGAGCGGTTTCTCTCGAGCCGATGAATCCCTATGAGAGAAGAATTATCCATTCTGCTCTTCAGAATGACAAATATGTTACTACACACAGTGAAGGGAATGATCCTTACAGACATGTGGTTGTGACGATTAAGAGAGAGAGATAAATTTAATTTAAGATGCTATGATAAAAATATCCCTGCGGTAAATTTGCTTCAGGGATATTTTCGATATGAGGATCGTTATGAAGACAGATACGATTGCGGCGATTTCCACCGCTTACTCCGAATCGGGGATAGGAATTATCCGGATCAGCGGGGAAGAAGCTTTTAAAATTGCGGACAATATATTTTGTGGCAAAAAAGAAAATTTTTCTTTGGAAAATGCGAAGACATATACGATGCATTATGGTTTCATTGTGGATAATGGGATAGTGATCGATGAGGTACTGGTTTCCGTCATGCGGGCTCCGGGGAGTTATACTGCGGAAAATGTGGTGGAGATCAACTGTCATGGCGGTATTCTTATCTTACAGAAAATTATGAACCTGGTGATCAGAAACGGAGCCAGAGTGGCTGAACCGGGAGAATTTACAAAGAGAGCTTTTTTGAATGGACGTATGGATCTGTCGGAGGCGGAAGCCGTGATGGACCTGATTAAATCAAAAAATGAATTTGCACTGCAGGCTTCTGTAAATCAGTTGAAAGGTTCTGTCTCTTCTGTTATAAAAGAATTGAGGAGTAAAATTATCTATGAGATCGCCTTTATTGAGTCCGCCCTGGATGATCCGGAAAATTATGATACGGATGGTTACGGGGAAAAGCTTTTTGGTATTTTGGAGGAGATCGAAGAGAAGGTGGAAGATCTGATAAGCCATGCGGATGACGGAAGAATTTTGAAGGAGGGCATTCGCACTGTTATTATTGGAAAACCAAATGCGGGAAAATCTTCTTTTTTGAATGAATTGATTGGAGAGGAGAGAGCTATCGTCACAGATATTGCCGGGACGACTAGAGATGTCCTGGAAGAGAATATAAAACTCGGCGGAATCAGTCTGCATATAATAGATACGGCGGGGATCCGAAAGACGGAGGATACCGTGGAGAAAATCGGCGTGGAGAGGGCGAGAAAACATGCGAAGGAAGCCGACCTGATTATTTATATTGTGGATTCTTCCGTGGATCTGGATGAGAGCGATGAGGAGATTCTGGAAATTCTGCGGGATAAGCATTTTATTGTGCTTCTCAATAAATCTGATCTGGATATGGCTGTGACAGAGAGGGATATAAAAGAGAAACTGCATGGTTTTTCAGATTTTGAGATGATGAGAATATCTGCTTTAAAACACAGGGGAATAGAGGAGTTTGAGGAAGCGGTTAAAAGACTGTTTTTCAGAGGAAAAGTTTCTTTTAACAGTGAAGTGATCATCACAAGTATGCGCCATAAGGAAGCTCTGCTTGAGACAGCGGAAAGTCTCTCCATGGTGAACAAAAGTATTATGGCAGGTATGTCCGAAGACTTTTATTCGATTGATTTGATGAATGCGTACGCGGCGCTTGGAAAAATTATCGGGGAAGAGGTCGGAGATGACCTTGTGAATGAGATATTTGAAAAATTTTGTATGGGTAAATAGGAGAGAGAAATATGCCGGAGTTTAGGGAAAAAGCGGATGTCTGTGTGGTGGGCGCCGGTCACGCGGGATGTGAGGCGGCGCTCGCCTGTGCGAGGCTTGGATTTCGCACGGTCATTTTTACCGTCAATATAGAAAGCATAGCAATGATGCCATGCAATCCCCATATAGGCGGATCCTCCAAGGGACATCTTGTGAGGGAAATAGATGCGCTCGGCGGGGAGATGGGAAAAAATATAGATAAGACGTTTTTGCAGTCAAAGATGTTGAATAAGTCCAAGGGACCTGCGGTACATTCTCTGCGCTGTCAGGCGGACAAGGCGGAGTACAGCCGTTCCATGAGAATGATACTGGAAAGTCAGGACAATCTGACGATCAAGCAGGCGGAGGTCTGTGATTTTTTACTGGATGAAGTTTCCGGTGAAAAGAAAATTGTCGGCGTCAAAATTCTGACAGGCGGTATCTATGAGTGTAAAGCGGTGATTTTATGTACGGGTACATATCTGAATGCGAGATGTCTCTGCGGAGAGGCTATCACTTATACAGGGCCTAACGGCATGCAGTCTTCGACTCATCTCTCGAAAGCTTTGGAGAATGCCGGTATTAAACTCAGAAGATTTAAGACGGGAACTCCTGCAAGGATGGACAGGCGTTCCATCGACTTTTCGAAAATGGAAGAACAGTTTGGGGATGAGAGGGTGATTCCTTTTTCTTATGAGACGGATCCTGAGGATGTTCAGATAAAACAGGAATCGTGTTATCTCACCTATACAAATGAAGAGACCCACGATATTATCAGGGCAAATTTGGACAGGTCTCCTATTTATGCGGGCGTGATAGAAGGGACAGGTCCGAGATACTGTCCGTCGATTGAGGATAAGGTCGTGAAATTTTCCGATAAGAACAGACATCAGGTTTTTATTGAACCGGAAGGCAGATATACAAATGAGATGTATGTGGATGGTATGTCCTCGTCTCTGCCGGAGGATGTGCAGCTTGCCATGTACCGGACTGTGCCGGGTCTTGAGAATTGTAAGATAGTCAGAAATGCTTATGCGATAGAGTACGATTGTATTGATCCGGGGCAGCTTCATCTGACTCTGGAGTTTAAGGAAATAAAAGGTCTTTTCAGCGCCGGTCAGTTTAACGGAAGCAGCGGTTACGAGGAAGCGGCTGCTCAGGGTCTGATGGCAGGCATCAATGCAGTGCGTGGAATTCAGGGGAAAGAGCAGATTGTTTTGGATCGCTCCCAGGCTTATATCGGTGTCCTGATTGATGATCTTGTCACAAAAGAAAACACGGAACCTTATAGGATGATGACTTCCCGAGCGGAGTACAGGTTGCTGCTGCGACAGGATAACGCGGATCTGAGACTTCGGAAAATAGGATATGAGACAGGATTGATTTCAAGAGAACAGTATGAGTATGTCTGTGAAAAGGAGAGACAGATCACACAGGAAATTGACAGATTGAAAAACACGGTGATAGGTGCCTCCAGGGAAGTGCAGGAGTTTATGGTTTCCATGGGAAGTTCACCTTTGAGGACTGGGACCAGTCTTGCGGAAATCATATGCAGACCGGAGTTTACTTATGAGGCAGTGGCTGCCATTGATAAAGAGCGAAGACCTCTCGAAGAGGCAGTGATAGAACAGATTAATATTTCCATAAAGTACGAGGGATATATCGAGAGACAGATCCGTCAGGTGGAACAGTTTAAAAAGTTGGAGAAACGTTTGATCCCTGAAGATATATGCTACGAAGATATTTCGGGAATCCGTATCGAGGCAAGACAGAAGCTTGCAAAGTACAGACCGGTATCGATCGGACAGGCTTCCAGGATATCCGGTGTTTCCCCGGCGGATATCTCTGTGCTTTTGGTCTATATTTCTTCTAAGATGAAATAGAAAGGTCAGTCTGATTATGAGTTTGTACAGTGCGGATAATTTTATCGAAAAAAGTAAAATGTTGGGGATCGATCTGTCTGAGGAACAGATTGAAAAGTTTATGGATTACTATGAACTTTTGGTGGAGTGGAATTCTTTTATGAATTTGACTGCCATCACGGATTTTGAGGAAGTGGTGTTGAAACATTTCGTCGACAGTCTGGCGATTTATCAGATCGAAGTCTTCCGGAAAAATTTAAATTCATCTTTGATCGATGTGGGGACAGGAGCCGGATTTCCCGGAATTCCGTTGAAGATCATGTTTCCGGAACGGAGGATCACACTGTTGGATTCCTTAAATAAAAGAGTAAAGTTTTTAAATACAATAATTGAAAAATTGGATATGAAGAATATAGAGGCAGTTCACGGCAGAGCGGAAGATTTTGCAAGGCAGAAGTCCCACAGAGAGCAATATCAGTTTTGTGTTTCGAGAGCGGTTGCCAATCTTTCCACTCTGTCGGAGCTTTGTATTCCCTTTGTGAGAGAAGGCGGTTATTTTATTTCTTATAAATCGGAGAAAGTGAGAGAGGAATTGTCCGCCGGGAAGAAGGCGATGGAGATACTCGGCGGGAAGATGGAGGATCAACTGGAGTATCAGCTTCCGGGTACGGATATGAAGAGAAGTCTGTTGATCGTTAAAAAAGAAAAAAGTACGCCGGTGAAATATCCGAGAAAGGCGGGGACACCTGCGAAAGAGCCGCTGCAAAATTAGTGGAGGAGGAAAATGATCGTGAATGAAATTGTAAAATCTTTGTACGACAGAAAATCGGTGAGGGTATTTGAGGAGCGTTCCATATCGGAGGAATGTAAAAAAGAAATTCTGATGGCAGCGCTGCAGGCGCCCAGTGCCGGGAATCAACAGCTTTATACTATTCTGGATATTACGGATCAGAATTTGAAGGACAGACTTGCGGTGAGTTGTGATAACCAGCCTTTTATTGCGAAGGCGCCCATGGTACTTATTTTTTGTGCGGATATCTTAAAGTGGATTGATTTGTTTGAGGAGGGGGGATCTGCTCCGAGAAAGCCCGGATGCGGTGATCTGATTCTGGCGATCGATGACGCTTTGATCGCAGCGCAGAATGCAGTGGTCGCGGCGGAGAGCATGGGCATCGGTTCCTGCTATATCGGAGATATCATGGAACAGTGTGAACAGCACCGGGAGATGCTGCATCTTCCGGAGTATGTTTTTCCGGCGGCCATGTTGGTTTTCGGTTATCCGACCAGACAGCAGACGGAGAGAAAGAAACCGGAACGATGCAGACTGGAAGATATGGTGCAGGAAAATACCTACTGGAGAAGAGATGGACAGTCTCTTCGAATCATGTTTGATAAAGAGACAAAGAATAAAAGTTTTGAGGAGTGGAGCCAGGCATTTTGCAAGAGAAAATACAATTCTGATTTTTCAAGAGAGATGAGTCGGTCGGTTCAGGAGTATATAAAAGATTATTTGGATGGGAGACAGGGATGAACAATAATATAGAAGTATTGGAAGAAGTATTGGATGTTTTGGAGGATGAGAGAAAACATTTTCTGGATCTTGTAAATCAGAATGAATTTAGAATGGAAGAAATAAATTCTTATTTGAGAGAGCTCTCTAAAAGTGAAGATGAAGATTTTAAAGTTTTTTCTCCCAGAAACGTAGAAAATATGCATAGAGAACAGATTGAGGCGGATGTCTCGGAAAAGAAAAAGTATGAGGAAGAGAATAAAGAGTATCTTAAGAAGATAAGTTTTCTGAAAAAATTGATAGATAAGGTCAATATTGTGATTGCAAACTTGCAGTATGAGGAAGAACCAGATATCCCGGAAGAAAATAAAAATGAAGATAAGGATACTTTGGAAAGTGATCATATTGCTCATCAGATATTAAATTGTGTATCTTTTATTATACCTGATGCGGATCGAGCAAAAGTGGAACTCACTGCCCTGGCAAAAAAATTGTCCGATGACACTATATATAGAAAATAATACAGCTGCATACATTGTACGGCATTACTGCAAAAATGAAATGTTTCACGTGAAACATTTCATTTTTGGATACTCTCACCACAATATAATGTTTCACGTGAAACATTTTAACCACAATATATTGAAATAAAATTTGTGAAACATTTATATTATGTAAAATGTTTTGTGAAACATTATATGGATAGATTATTAAAGTATAAAAAAAGATAAATGGATGGACACAATATATAGTAAAAAAATATGTGTTGACAAAGAATAACTTATGGGGTATATTAAGAAACAGAAATAAAAGGAAAGAGGTGTGAGTGTGATTATTATTACCTGCTAAATTATTAATTTTAGAATGGCATGATGGAGTCAGTTTGTCATGCGGCAGGAATATTTTCACATTAGGCCTTTAAATAGGGATAGATCAATACTGAGAAAGTCTCTCGATTTTTCAGAACAATGAAGATGCAGAAAATATTTCTGCATCTTTTTATCTTATGTGAAAGAAAGTGAGGAATAATAATGTCATTGATCAGTGTAAACAATTTAACTTTTCATTATGAGGGAAGCTTTGATGAGATTTTTGAGGATGTATCTTTTCAGATAGATACTGACTGGAAGCTGGGATTTACAGCGAGAAATGGAAGAGGAAAGACAACATTTTTAAAATTGCTGATGGGAGAGTACGAATACAGAGGAAGTATCAGCTGCAATGAAAGTTTTGATTATTTTCCGTTTGAAATAAGAGACAGGGAGAGGTCTTTTCTTGAGATCATCGAAGAGCTATATCCGGAATATGAGTTGTGGAAAGTTTGTAAAGAGTTATCTCTGCTGCAGGCAGAGGAGGAAATCTTGTATCGTCCCTTTTATACATTGAGCAACGGAGAACAGACAAAGGCGATGCTGGCAGTTTTATTTTCCCAGGAGAGCAGATTTCTTCTGATAGATGAACCGACCAACCATCTGGATGTGAGAGGAAGAAAAAGTATCAGAGAATATTTAAAACAAAAGAAGGGCTTTATTGTCGTCTCTCACGACAGAGATCTTTTGGATGAGTGTGTGGATCATATTCTTGTCATCAATAAGACTGATATCGAAGTGTATAAAGGAAATTTCTCTACATGGTGGGAGGAAAAGAAACGAAGGGATAACTGGGAGCGGGAGGAAAATGAACGGCTGAAAAAGGATATTAAGAGATTAAAGGAATCAGCCCGTGTAAAGGAGGAGTGGGCGGATAATATCGAGTCCAGAAAGATCGGAAAAAAAGCCTATGAGGAGGTAAAGAGAAAAGGAATTTCCACAAAAGGACGAAGGGCTTATATCGGGGAAAAGACGAGAAGAATGGAGAAGCGCCGAAAAAATCTGGAAAATCGGGAGGAGAGAGCAATCGAGGAAAAGTCAAAGCTTCTCAAGAATCTGGAGACAGCGGAGGATTTAAAGCTTTTTCCGTTGAGGCATTACAAAGATGTCTCTGTAAGTCTGTCCGATGTCTGCATCTACTATGGACAGGAGGATGGAAGCCAAAAAAATCTGGGCACAGTCAGCTTTGATATAAGGAACGGAGAATGCGTGGTTCTGTGTGGAAAAAATGGCTGTGGGAAATCCAGTATCTTGAAGGCAGTCATACAGGCGGCGGAAGAAAAAGAGGGAATGGTTCCCGGGGAAAGCCTTTCGATGACAGAGCCGATCTGTTATACCGGAACGATCACTACGGCGGGAGGACTTAAAATTTCTTATGTACCGCAGGATACAAGTCATCTGCGGGGAAGTCTCATCGATTATGCTGAGCAATATCACCTGAATCTGAGTTCTTTTCTGATGCTTCTTCGAAAACTGGATCTGGAGAGGGAACAGTTTGAAAAGAATTTGGAGGAATACAGCGGCGGACAGAAGAAGAAGGTGTTGATTGCCAGAAGCCTGAGCGAGCAGGCGCATCTGTATATATGGGATGAATCCTTAAATTTTATCGACGTGTTTTCCAGAATGCAGATAGAAGAGCTTCTTACAAAATATCGTCCTACCATGCTGCTTGTGGAGCATGACACGGCTTTCGTGGAAAAGGTGGGGAGCAAGATAATTGAAATGTAGAAATTTTCGTGATAAAATAATATTTGGTGTTAGTCAGCAAATGGGTTGGTAAGGTTATATGGCCAGTAAACCGGCTTTC